>CBDVDN010000168.1:0-3463 GCA_965372775.1 uncultured Gammaproteobacteria bacterium | reverse complement strand
GAGTTAGAATACTCGTCGCTTCGCTCCGATATTTTTTTGGCTATTGCGATCGGATGTTATCGGAATGAGCGATCGGATAATATCGGAATCAGCGATCGGATTCATCGGAATAAGCACGACCCTTGCGGTCGCCCAAATGGGCAGCCGCAAGGGCTGCTTGCCACTACATAGCATCTGCGAATCTTCGAGATACTACAGAAAAATGACGGGTTAACCAAATATTTACGTCTGTGTTGTGACAAGTCATTGATTTATGCTAATACGGTACCCAAAATTAGCTAAAGAATTTACACTATTAATTTTCCATAACCAAAAGTTTTGACGTGTACAGAGAAAAAAACCTTGTTACTTGGCGTATGAGTGGTACAATGCATCATTTTTAATTGTTAGGAGAGTTTTCTATATGTCGTTATCAGCTGATGAGAAACAAAAAATTATTGCTGACTTTCAAAGCGCTGAAGGTGATACTGGATCTGTAGAAGTACAGGTGTCTTTATTAACTGCAGATATCAAAAAGCTTACAGAACACTTTAAAGTAAATAAGCACGACAATCATTCCCGCCGAGGGTTAATGAGTAAGGTGAATCAGCGACGTAAGTTGTTGAAATATTTAAAGCGGACTGCCATTGAACGTTATCGAAAATTAATTGAGCGACTTGGATTGCGCGGTATTTAGTAAATTTATTAGTAGTGGCGCGGCGTGCCGTGTCTGCATTTTATATAAAAGATACATTCATTATTTAGTAGGTATAAACGTGGAATTAATCACAAAAACATTTCAATATGGCGAACATACCGTCTCGATAGAGACTGGACAAATCGCAAGACAAGCAACTGGTGCGGTCAAAATAGATATGGCTGGAACTGTTCTTTTAGTAACAGTTGTAGGTAAAAATATTAAATCAGATCGAGATTTTTTTCCTTTAATGGTTAATTATCAGGAAAAAACTTATTCTGCTGGAAAAATTCCAGGCGGTTTTTTCAAACGAGAAGGGCGTCCAAACGAAGATGAAACGCTTACGGCACGATTAATCGATCGGCCTTTACGTCCTTTGTTTCCCGATGGCTTTAAAAACGAAGTTCAAATTGTTGCAACAGTTTTATCAATTAATCCAGATGTGCCGCCGCAAACTCCTGCAATAATAGGTGCTTCTGCCGCATTAGCTTTATCCGGCATCCCTTTTAACGGACCGGTCGGCGCTGCGCGAGTTGGTTTTTACGATGGAGAATTTTTATTAAATCCAACACCAGAACAATTACTGACATCGGATTTGGATTTAATTGTTGCAGGAACTGAATCCGCTGTTTTAATGGTGGAATCCGAAGCGAATATATTGCCGGAAGAAACAATGCTGGAAGCGGTATGGTATGGTCATGCACAAATGCAGGTAGCTATTACAGCAATTAAAGAGCTTGCAGAAGAAGGCGGTAAAACTTCGTGGGATTGGACGCCGCCGGAACCAAACGTGGTATTAGATGAAGCAATAGCCGGATTTGTTAAAAATGATCTAATTGATGCTTATCAAATTCCCGATAAATTGCCGCGATATGAGAAAGTTTCCAAGTTACGTGATACGACAATCGAAAAGTTTGGCAGTGAAGAAGAAGGTCAGCCGACTGAAGAAGATGCCGCTAAATCATTTGAAAAGCTTGAGAAAGAGCTTGTCCGCAGTCGTATTTTAGAAGGGCTTTCGCGTATTGACGGACGCGATACGCGCGCGGTTAGACCGCTAGATATTCACGTTGGCGTTTTACCTCGCACGCACGGGTCGGCTTTATTTACTCGCGGTGAAACACAGGCCATTGTTGTTACAACGTTAGGAACAGAAAGAAGCGCTCAAATTATTGATAGTGTAATGGGTGAGAGAAAAGATAAGTTTATACTGCATTATAATTTTCCGCCTTATTGTGTTGGCGAAACCGGCATGATCGGTAGTCCAAAACGTCGTGAAATAGGTCACGGCAAATTGGCAAGACGAGGTGTTCAAGCAGTTTTACCTTCATTTGAAGATTTTCCGTATGTTATTCGCGTTGTTTCTGAAATTACCGAATCAAATGGATCCAGTTCCATGGCATCTGTCTGTGGTTCGAGTTTGTCCTTGATGGACGCAGGCGTTCCGATTGCAGCACCAGTGGCAGGTATTGCGATGGGGCTGATTAAAAAAGAGAACAAGTTTGCGATTTTGACGGATATTTTAGGTGTTGAAGATCATTTAGGCGATATGGACTTCAAAGTAGCCGGAACAGCTGAAGGCGTGACGGCGCTGCAAATGGATATTAAAATTAACGGCATTACAAAGTTCATTATGGAAAGGGCTTTAGAACAAGCTAAAGAAGGGCGTTTGCATATCCTTGAACATATGAACACTGTTATTAGCAAGTCAAGAGAAAGCATTTCTACTTTTGCGCCGAGCATTCGTTCGATGAAAATCAAGCCGGAAAAAATCCGTGATGTTATCGGAAAAGGTGGCTCAACCATACGGTCAATAACTGAAGAAACAGGTGTTAGCATCGATATTGATGATGAAGGTAATGTAAGAATTGCAGCTGTGGATTCTGAGGCGGGTCAAGCGGCATGGGATCGCATTGAAGGAATCGTAGCAGATGCCGAAGTTGGAAAGATTTATGAAGGGAAAGTCACTAAAATATTAGATTTTGGTGCCTTTGTGAATATTTTACCGGGCAAAGATGGCTTGCTGCATATTTCTGAGATTTCCGAAAGCCGCATTCAAAATGTAACGGATGTTTTAAAAGAAGGTCAAGTTATTCGAGTCAGAGTCGTCGACATTGATCGTCAAGGTCGTATTCGCTTAAGCATGAAGCCATCGGTTATTGGTAACGATTAATCCTAGACATTGGGTGACCGCAAAGGTCGCCCCTTCCTACATTATTTTATCCCGGAGGCCAATGCATTTGCCTCCCTCCTAATAAATGCAAATGAATATGATAAACGGCTTGTCCGCCGTGTCTATTGCAGTTCATTAATATGCGATACCCGTTTTCATCAATTTCTAAATCTTTTGCAAGCTGTTTTGCAACGTAAACCATATGACCAATAAGCTGATTATGGGGCGGTATTAAATCATTTACCGTTTCAATGTGTTCTCTTGGGATAATTAGTTTATGAGTTGGTGCTTGCGGGTGAATGTCATCAAATGCAATAACAAGATCATCTTCATAAGCGATTTTAGATGGTATATCGCCATTAAGGATTTTACAAAATAAACAGTCTGACATGATGATTCTTTGCTCCTGTTTGTCGCTTCAAAAAGCGCATGATATCGTAAAAACATATGCTTTAGCAAAAAAACATTGAAATATTGCTATTGCTTTTGCAATATTACATTGAAATTTAGCTAAAGGCGTAGTGATATTTTATCAAATTGGAGGATGCCATATGTATATACACAGCAATTCTCAATGAATAGAGAATTCAAGCCTGCCATGGGGTTCCAACGGACCT
>CBDVDN010000167.1:0-3496 GCA_965372775.1 uncultured Gammaproteobacteria bacterium | reverse complement strand
AAACCACGGCGTATATTTTTCGGATTTTAATCTTAAATCCTTTTTTAACGTTTCAATTTCAACCCAACGAAAGTCCGAAATTTCTTGGGGGTTAGCTTTTATCGTTTGATCTTTATAATATCCCACACATACATGATCGATTTCATTTTCTGTTAATCCATTATCAAATTCTGCTATATAATGAAAAGCACCAATATCTTTCAAGTCAGCTTGAAATCCCATTTCTTCTTTTAATCGTCGAATTGCCGCAGAAATTAATGCTTCTTCACAAAGCGGATGACCACAACAAGTATTTGACCAAAGTCCACCGCAATGATATTTATCAAATTGTCTTTGCTGTATCAACAATTCTCTTTTACCCTCTTTTTCTCGAAAAATAAAAACTGAAAAAGCACGATGAAGCAATGCTTTTTTATGAACAGCAAGCTTTTCTCCACAACCTATTTCACTATCATTTTCATCTACTAAAATAATTTTTTTCATTTTCATTTTATCCTATAAAAGGTACAATAATTTCCACTTTCGGAAATTGCGCTCTAATCTCTCCCTCATCTTTTGCCAAAAATAATAACTTAAGATTGGGTCCAGCATCCTGCGTAAAATAAACCGGCAATCCTTCCTGCCGCAAAGACCAAACACAATTCATCATCTCGACTGTTTTCGGCTGCAAATAACATATCGGAGGCCATGCAGTCAGCATACTTGCATGCATTGCCAAAGCATTTGATTCAGCTGTGTATCCAAAACTATCAAATTGTCTATCCTCAATCGCTTCTTCAATTGTATGAAGATCACTTTTCACTTTATCTGCCCATACAGAATAATAACAAGATGTCTCAACAGTTCGTCGCATAGCATCTCGAGAACTAATAGATTTTTGCTGTTCCGAAAAAATTAATAACCCCACTCGCAATTCAGCCCACTCAACTGATAAACGCTCTCCAAAACTATCCATACCATCCTGTGAGGATCCCGCATACCACTTAACAAAACCATGCTGCAAAGAACGCGCCGCGCTGCCGCTTCCTAAACGCGCCAATATCGATAGTTCTCTATTCTCTAAGCGCCATTGAAATAATCGATTTAAAGCTTTAACAATTGAAGCAAACCCGCTAGCAGAGGAAGCTAATCCAGCTCCGATAGGAATATTACTGTTAGTTTCAACAAGAAAATGAATATCAGGGGTTGATCTAAAAAGATTCAAAAAATCAATCAAGCGTTTTGAAAAAGCCGTATCAGCAGAAACTAATTTTCCATTTAAAAGGATTTTATCTTGCTGTTCTTTCAACAATGAAATCTCTGTCTGTGTTCCCTTCTCTCCCAACGAAACCGAAAGACTCGATGTAACCGGCAAATTCAGCTCTGTATTCCGCTTACCCCAATATTTAATCAAAGCAATATTAGCCGGCGCAAAAGCACCCCCTGTTCTCTCATAGGAAATATCGTAACGATCATTTAATAACTGTCTAACAAGCTGTATTTTGTTCATAATTACAATTCTTCTAGCAATTTTTACCATTATTGCTTAAAATTCGCGCATGTGCAAAAAACTTTTTATAAAAACTTATGGCTGTCAGATGAATGAATACGATTCTAATCGTATCCTTGACTTGTTGACCGTTCATAATATAAAAAAAACCGACCAGATCGAAGACGCAGATATTATTCTATTAAACACTTGTTCTATTCGTGAAAAAGCGCAAGAAAAGGTATTTTCAGATTTAGGTCGCTTTCGCAAACTTAAAACTCAAAATCCTCAATTAATTATTGGCGTAGGCGGCTGTGTTGCCAGTCAAGAGGGTAAAGCTATTTTAAAACGCGCACCTTATGTTGACATTATTTTTGGTCCGCAAACGATTCATCGCCTACCGGAAATGATCAAAGCCGTCATAAAAACTCAAGTCTCGGTTATCGATACAACTTTTCCAGAAATAGAAAAATTTGATTGCCTGCCACCACCGAAAATCGAAGGATCCTCCGCATTTATTTCTATCATGGAAGGCTGTAATAATTTCTGCAGCTATTGCATTGTCCCTTATACGCGCGGTAGAGAATTCAGCCGACCAATGGATAATATTATTCAAGAAGCCTGCTCACTGGCTGAACAAAACGTTCGTGAAATCACGCTGCTCGGTCAAAATGCCAATAATTACAAATACACTATGCCTAACAACGATGAAGCTGCCGATTTAGCTGCTTTAATTCGCGAAATCGCAAACATACAAGGTCTTGACAGAATCCGCTTTATGACCTCGCATCCACGTGCATTTTCCAATAACTTATTTGCTGTTTATGCGGATATTCCAAAACTTGCCAATCATATGCATCTGCCCGTACAAAGCGGTTCTGACCAAATATTAGCGGCAATGAGGCGCGGATATACTATTAATGACTTTAAATCCATCATAAACAAATTAAGACAAATACGGCCAAACATAAGTATTTCATCTGATTTTATTGTCGGATTTCCAAATGAAACAGATGCAGATTTTGAAGACACGCTAAACTTAGCGCAAGAAATCGGTTTTGATCATTCTTTTAGTTTCATCTATAGCAAAAGACCTGGAACGACTGCGGCAAAATTGCCGGACAATGTCCCGCTAACCATAAAAAAACAACGTTTAGCTACATTACAATCCTGTTTATCCAAAACTGAAAAGTCAATCAGCCAAAATATGATTAATACCATACAAAACATACTTGTAACCGGTCACGCAAAAAAAAGCCCCAAACAATTAAGCGGACGTACTGAAAGCAATCGAGTTGTAAATTTTACCGGCAATTCACGGCTTATCGGTCAATTTGTAAAAGTGAAAATAACTGAAGCACTAAAAAATTGCTTACGAGGTATGATCACATGACTATCAAAATCGACTTACAATTTGCTATAAAATCAAAAACCTTACCCACTAAAAATGACTTTAAGACTTGGGTCAATGAGGCATGTGTAAATCGAATAGACAATATCGAATTATGTATTCGCATCATAGATGAAAAAGAAAGCGCGCGTTTAAACAAAATTTTTCGCGGAAAAGATTATCCGACTAATATTTTATCTTTCCCATACGAATCAGATACGCTTTCAGAAGAATCAACGCCTTTAATTGGCGATCTAGCAATTTGTGCAGCAATCATCGAACAGGAAGCCAAAACCCAGCAAACAGAATTACCCGCACATTGGGCGCATATTGTCATACATGGCTGCCTTCATTTATTAGGTTATGATCATCAAACTGAAAAACATGCTAAAAAAATGGAAAATTTAGAAGCTGAAATTCTAAAAAAAATCGGTTATGATGATCCTTATTTATTGTAAACTTTAAGGAAATTTTACTGCTTTATGAAAAAAATCATTCATCGTCACAAAAAAAACGCCTCATGGCTAAACTGCTTAAAAAATTTCTTCAAAAAACGCCCTAAAACACGAACTCAGCTTATAGAAATACTACGGCAAACAGAACGAGAAAATGTCCTAGACATCGATTCGCTCAGCATG
>CBDVDN010000166.1:0-3506 GCA_965372775.1 uncultured Gammaproteobacteria bacterium | reverse complement strand
AAGTCACATGGGAATTTTAAAAAGTCAGTTTGATTTTGGCTCGTTATATTCATAATGATTCGGTAAATTTTCTAAAATAAGTTAACATTTTTTTCCAGACAGATCCGGGCATTCCAGTTCCAATTGATTTTCCATCAATAACAGTAATTGGCATTATCTCACGATTGGAGCTTGTAATCCAGACTTCATCAGCAGCCATTAGTTCAGATGGTAGAATGTTTTTTTCTTGATAGATAATATTATGTTTTTTCGCAAGAGTTAATATTAATTCACGTGTGATCCCCATTAGGATATAAGTAGTTTCTGGCGGTGTAATAATTTGATTGTTTTTTACAATGAATAAATTACTGCTGCCGCCTTCAACAGCATATCCGTCACGAATAAAGATTATTTCATTGGCGTCAGCCATTTTCGCTTCTTGATATAAGAGTACGGTAGGTAGTCTCGAAATGCTTTTTATGTGTCCGGATTTCCATCGAACATCTTCTCGTGTAATAGCGCTAAATTTATTTTTTTTTTCATAATCAAATCGTTTGATCGGAATTAACAAAGCAAAAATGGTGGGTTTAACCGGCGGATCGGGAAAGGTATATCGACGTGTTTTATCTTCGCCGCGAGTAATTTGTAAGTATATGGTGCTGTCTTGCTTTAATGCGTTATTTCGCTCGATGAGATTAGTAAATATATTTTTCCATTCCGGCTGCGTTATATCGAGCTGTAAGCTTATTTCATTTAAGCAATATTCCAAGCGCGCGATGTGTTTCTTCCATTGGAATAATTTCCCATGATAAATTTTTATCGCTTCAAAAATGCCGTCTCCAAACAAAAAGCCTCGGTCAATGACCGAGACTTTTGCTTCTTCTAGAGGTAAATATTGTCCGTTTAAATAAACGATACTCATTGTAGCGGTTTTTGAGGTAGAGGCTGAGATTTGTCTTTTGGACTAAACCAGCCATGAAAAAGATGTCCAATATGATCAATCGAACGTCGCCAAATATTGCCTTTCGGATTATCCGCCAGCGCAATCAGCGGCTGTGAAGCGATAGGTTTTTTATTGAGCGTTATTACGATATTTCCAATCGGTTGACCTTTCTTAATCGGAGCATTTAGATTTTTTTGCGTTTGAACGGACATTTTTACATTTTGATATTGTCCGCGGGGAACTGTTATGTAGAAATCTTTGCTTACGCTTGCGGGAATCGTTTTTTGTTCACCGAACAAGACGCGCGGTTTTGCAATGACACTGCTGGCTTGAGAGATAAGATGAGTATTATAAAAACGGAAGCCATAGGTTAATAGACGCATGCTGTCGGATGCTCTAGCTTCATCTGTCGGAGCGCCTAATACTACAGAAATTAAGCGCATACCATCTTTCATTGCCGAAGAGACTAAGCAGAAACCTGCTGCTTTAGTATGACCAGTTTTTATGCCGTCAGCATACGTATAGCGCCATAAAAGACGATTGCGGTTAGGTTGACGAATGCCGCTGTATGTGAACCATTTTTGTTTGTACCATTTATAGTCTTTTGGGAAATTAGTTATCAGCGTACGGGCAAGAAGCGCTAAATCATAAGCAGTTGAATAATGATCGGGATGTGGGAGTCCGGTACAGTCTGTGTAATGTGTGTTGTTCATGCTAAGCATTTTTGCTTGAGTATTCATCATTTGCGTAAAGGCTTTTTGTGTGCCGGCGATCTGTTCTGAGAGGGCAACACACGCATCATTTCCAGAATCTACTATAACGCCTTGAATGAGATCCTTGACTGGAACTTTGGAGCCGACTTTTACAAACATTTTAGATCCGCCCATGTGCCAAGCGTCTTTGCTAATGAGTACTTTATCGTTCAAATTCATAGAGCCGTTTTGAATAGCTGCAGACGTGAGATAAAGCGTCATTATCTTTGTTAAGCTAGCTGGTGGGCGTTTTTTATTCATATTTTTTGAAGCGATAATTTTTCCGCTATTAGCATCCATCAAGACATACGCTTTTGCATTAATGTTTGGTGGAGTAGGGATAATCGATGGCTGAGCAGCAGGTGAGGGCATCGCTGTTGCCATAGAAGCAGGTTGCATCGTTTGTGATAATGTTGGTTGAGGTGCTTTATTTGCAGCTTGCGCAATGCTCAAATAAGCAATGAATAAAAAAATTATCGAAAAAATTAACCGTTTAAAATGTTTCTGAATCATGAGTATGTTCCTGATAGTAAAATCATAAGTAAGATTGTTTCCCAATTCTAAACGTAAGTTGTTGGGACGTAAAGGTGCGTT
This sequence comes from uncultured Gammaproteobacteria bacterium, assembly GCA_965372775.1. Taxonomy (GTDB): domain Bacteria; phylum Pseudomonadota; class Gammaproteobacteria; order UBA12402; family UBA12402; genus CBDVDN01. The sequence goes on along the minus strand of CBDVDN010000166.1, from coordinate 1,238 downwards.
TGATAAAAAAATAATTGAAAAAGCCATTTTTTTACAACTACTTGTTTGCAAAAGCAAAAAAAACTGCTATAAATTATGTTCAAAATCGGAAAAAGGAAGTTCTGCTAACCTCAAAAAGGCTTATGGAAAAGCAGAAGAACAACCTAACTATCTGATTTTAATTGTTTTTTTTGTTTTATAAATCACAAAAGGAGTGTTGTCATGGCCGCAATTATTCAAGTAACTACCGATCTTAGTCCTGAAGATTTTTTAAATGATCCTAATGTTGTATTTGGTGATGTAGAGCCCGGAACGGTTAAGGATGATAATGTTGTTATTTTAACAGCTGAAACAGAAGGCGAAGGTGCAATAGCGACCGGTGCTGGATCGGATAGAGTCTGGATTCAAGGGGGAAGCTATTCTATATCACTTGGCGCTGGAGCAGATGCTGCCTTATATTCTGCTGAAAATCATGATGGCACACAAAATTATGTGAGAGGCGGTGGTCAGGATGACTTGTTTGTTTTGGATTTAATGAACGTTGAAAACAGTCAAGCGATTTACGATGCGATCAAAACGGAGTTTGATCCGAACAATGAATTTGGTGATGAGATAATATTACCCCGTGGTATGACAGATTTAGGTACATTTTTAATTGAATATGGCGGTTATTCAGCAGAAACAGATTTGAGATTGGTGGGCGTTGATCGACTACTGATAAAAAATTACGTTACGGGTAACGTTCCACCTGTTGCTGTAGACGATACCTATGCGATAAATGAAGACAATGTTTTGACCGTTCTGACATCGCAAGGGGTGCTTGCAAACGACTCAGATCCAGACGCTGATCCGTTGGTTGTATCGCATGTTAATAATTCAAGTTCTGATGTGGGAACACAAATTACGCTCGGTTCCGGCGCGCTATTAACTATGAATACAGATGGTTCTTTTGAATATGATCCAAATGGGCAATTTGAATATTTAGCAGCAGGATCACAAGGGACAGATGCTTTTAGTTATACGATAAGTGATGGTCAAGGTGGGGCAACAACAGCGTTTGTGGCTTTGAATATTGCGGGTGTGAATGATGCGCCGACAGCAGCGGCTAATGCGGTGCAAACAAATGAAGATACGAGTTACACATTCTTAGAGCCCGATTTTAATTTTAGTGATGTTGATGTTGGAGATACACTGCAAGTTGTTAAGGTTACGAGTTTACCTGTTAATGGCGTATTAGAATTGTTGGGTACGGCTGTTAC
>CBDVDN010000165.1:0-3508 GCA_965372775.1 uncultured Gammaproteobacteria bacterium | reverse complement strand
AAAGAAGCGTGTTATAATTTACTTTTTTAGGCAAAAAAGGAAACACGCTATGCAAAATATACCAATTCAATATGATCTTAGTCCAGAACTTCCGAACATTTACGGCACATTAGATTATTGAACCTACAAAAACACTTTGAATAAAATCAACGAAATTCTTATCAAATCTGGCTTAGAAAATCGTTTGGTAGATCAATCGCTGAATCAAATGGCAGCAAATTCAGAAGACAAGGGCGAGTTTTATAACAGCAAATCTGCTGTATTCCATTGGAAAAACTTCAGGTATGCACTGCGTTGCAATATTGCAAAACAGCTTATTCTCCAACTTGCCCACACTCTCTGGCTTCTCGTCCACAGGGCACACAGGCACAATAATAATAAATTTTTATATTTTTAAAGAAGGGGATTTTGTGTCTATAAATTTGGTGAAATTGGTCTAGACAATGGGTAGTACTATAGTTTTAAATGTACTACTCAGCGTGTTCTTATGTGTTATAGCTACAGGTTTAGGCGTTTGGCTGGCGGTATAATTTTTATTAGAGGAAAAACATTATGATAGACATTAAAGAATTAAGAGCAAATTTGATTGAAATTGCTGAGAAATTAAAACGACGCGGTTTTAATTTAGATGTTGAAAGATTTCAAGCGCTAGAAAAACAGCGTAAAGAATTACAGACACAAACGCAGGCATTGCAGGCAAAACGTAACGCGAATGCTAAATTAGTCGGACAAGCTAAAGCCGCTGGAAAAGATATTGAACCGCTTTTGAAAGACATTGAATTGTTGGGTGATGAGTTAAAAGCAAATGAACAATTTTTAACGGATGTTCAGGATCAATTAAACGACATTGTTTGGGCAATTCCTAATATTTTACACAAATCTGTTCCAGACGGATTATCAGAAGAAGATAATGCTGAAATTCGCCGCTGGGGCGAACCTAAGAAGTTTGATTTTACGCCGAAAGATCATGTAGATTTAGGAACACAATTAGGCTGGATGGATTTTGAAACGGCAACGAAAATATCGGGTTCTCGTTTTGTGGTTTTATATGGTCCTTTATCACGTATGCATCGAGCATTAATTCAATTTATGCTGGACGTGCATACAAAAGAGCATGGTTATCAAGAAGTTTATGTCCCTTATATGGTTAATAAAGATAGTTTATTTGGAACGGGTCAATTACCGAAGTTTGCCGAAGATCAGTTTAATATCAAAGGTGAGCAGGGGTTTTTTCTTATTCCAACAGCAGAAGTGCCGGTAACAAATATTGTGCGCGGTGAGCTTTTGAATGCAAAAGAATTGCCTAAAAAATTCGTTTGTCATACGCCGTGTTTTAGAAGTGAAGCGGGATCGTATGGCAAAGATACAAGAGGCATGATTCGTCAGCATCAATTTGAAAAGGTGGAATTAGTTAAAATTGTTGATTCCGAAACGTCCTATGACGAATTGGAATCGCTAACTCACAATGCCGAAACGATATTACAAAAACTTGAATTGCCTTATCGTGTTGTAGCTTTATGTGCGGGCGATGTGGGGTTTTCTTCTGCAAAAACCTATGATTTAGAGGTCTGGCTGCCTGGTCAAAATAAATATCGTGAAATTTCATCGTGCAGTAATTTCGAAGCGTTTCAGGCAAGGCGTATGCAGGCAAGATGGCGTAATCTTAAGACTGGCAAAAACGAATTAGTGCATACGCTGAATGGTTCAGGTTTGGCTGTTGGACGAACGCTTATTGCTGTTATGGAAAATCACCAAGACGCAGAAGGCAACATTCATGTTCCTGCTGCATTACAGCCTTATTTGGATGGGGAGACTGTTTTGAGGTGAAACTTTTTTGTTGGGCTGCGCTTAATTTGAGGGATTATCATTTATTGTAGGGGCGACCCTTGCGGTCGCCCATAGGAATGACAGGGCAAAGGATATTAATTTCGATTGCCGCTGAATGCCGCGAATATTCTTAATAAACTCAAAAATAAATTAAATAGCGAAACATACAGTGTGATTGTCGCCATAATATAATTGTTTTCGCCGCCGTGAATAATTCGGCTCGTTTGAAATAAAATTAATCCAGAGCTAATCAGCACAAAAGCGCCGGAAACTAAAAGATTCAATGTAGGGATATTGAAAAATAGTGAAACTAAACATGCTAAGAAAGCTACCGTAATTGCGACAAATAGAAATCCGGCAAGATAGCTAAAGTCTTTTTTAGTTGTTAGCGCATAAGCGGATAAAGCAAAGAAAATAATGCCGGTTGCACCAAAAGCCGTCATGACGATTTGACTGCCATTACTAAAAGCGTGAATATAAAAATTTATAATGGGTCCGAGCGTATATCCCATAAAGCCGGTTAGTGCAAAAACAGATACTAATCCCCATGGACTGTTTCTAAGCCGTGTTGTAAGAAATAATAATCCGAAATAGAGGATGATAAAGAAAAATGGATTTGAAGGTGCAGCATTGGTTACAATGGCGAATCCAGCCGTAATACTGCTAAAAATCAATGTTAATGCAAGCAGCAAATAGGTGTTTCTCAGCACTTTATTTGTGCTAAGAATAGACTCATTAGTTTTTGCTAAAATCTGTTCTTGTAACGGCATAATATGTAATCCTCATTTATGTGAAAATAGGTTTTAATTATCAGGAAATCTATTATAATACATTTTCTTTGATTTTAAAGACAAATTGCAAAGAAGTACGATAGTGAAAGTTTCGTCTTTTGTTTTCTGAAATGGAGAGGTGGCTGAGTGGTCGAAAGCGACGGTCTTGAAAACCGTTGAGCTCGCAAGGGCTCCGTGGGTTCGAATCCCTCCCTCTCCGCCAAGTGGTTGAAAGATTGTAGAATTATCACATATCTCTTCAATTGAGAAGACATATCCTTTAGTCGTTCACAAGGTGCGCATACTTCGGGAAAGATATAAAATTGATTAATTTTGGTAAAGGAGTCTCGTCTTAAATTGGGTAGGACTCCTATTCAATAATACCTTTTTCGATTAAATCTTTTTTTACATTAGACCAAATTTCTTTTTCTTTGTAGGTATAGCGTAATTTTGCTACTGAGGGAAAACTAATTGCATTTCCCAAACACAGATTAGCACAAGTCTGGCAGCCTGGTACACAATTATTACGATTTACAACCACAGCTTTTCCATTCTGCCAGCTATAAACTTTTTTTCCACAATTTAAACACATCCCGCAACCTACACATTTATGTGAATCTACTGTTGGACCCCAATCAATTTCTTCACGTGAACAACCAATTAACCATGCCATAATATTTCTACCTTTATTATACTTTGTATTTCTGTTTGGCTATTTCTATTCCTTTGCGTGTAAGATATTTGTTTGGCATTTTTGTAATCCTTGTTTTAAAGCGGACAAAAAAACAAAGGATACACAAAATATGGCGATCTATCAACAGCAGATTGTATAATATTTGGGCTAAGAAACAAAGCCGCTTCGGGGCAATACGTCTAGATTTCCTGTACAGCATATCTTCGAGCATCTCCTC
>CBDVDN010000164.1:0-3512 GCA_965372775.1 uncultured Gammaproteobacteria bacterium | reverse complement strand
ATGCATTGGATTTTGTTCGTAAAATGACCATGGGTGATGGTTCGGCGTTTACATTGAATCACTGAAGTACTACCCATTGTCTATAAATTTGGTAAAATTGGTCTAGACAATGGGTAGTACTTCATTCTGCCGCCTTGCGTCTCTCTTCAAGCACTGCTTGAACGCGATCTATGTTTAATCCCAACAGATCATAAACTGGAATCCACTCTTCTCCGACCTTTAGCGATAAATCTGGATTCAGCACATACAAACCACTGCCGGTTCGCACAAATAACTTTCGATTGTAGGGATTATTTCGGTTTATTTCGTTTTTAGACAAAATACTTGTTAGATAACTTCTTTTTTTCCTTCTTTCTAGTAAAACATCATTGGAAAAATGCTTTAGCTCATCAACAAAATCCGCTGTCTGAAAACCTGGATGATAATGAAAAAACCGATGTGAAAATTTTTGATGCGAGATAGCAAACATTAAATGGAATAAAAAATATTCCATAAGCCGACTATCAATCTTTATCAATTTATTTTCGACCTTAATACTCAAACTGCTTGGCGCCAACAGCTTATAAACAGATGATAGTTTTCGTTCAGCATATTTTTGATTGAAATATGACCGCGCAAGCGCTATCTGTAAAGCGTTCCTACCCAAATTATCAGTTAAATTGATATCTGCACCATTTTCAACAAGATATTTGATCAAAGTATCATTGCCAATACCGGCTGCTACCATTAGCGGCGTTTGGTTAAACAAATTTCTGAAGTCTATGCCGTAACTATCTGTTTCTCTTACAACTGATGAAATGTTGCTGCTGTTATAAAACAGAAAATATTTCCTTTCCAGCAGATCCCAAGATTTATCCATTTTGCTTCGTGCTGGCTTAAAACCTAAATAATTTAATTTTTCTATATAGTACTGCTGCTGATAGACAAGCGCATATTCAAAAAGCTTTAATCGTGCCGTTTTATCGGTTTGTTCGCCAAGCGCTTTGGTTTCGAGAAGCTCAAGTTCAGCAAGCGTTATCGGCATCCAAGGCGTTTGCTTTTGAGCAAGGATTTCTGATTTAATCTGATCCGCCTGCTCTTGCTTGCCTTGAAGCTCCAATTTGTGCGCTTCCTTGCGCCATTCTTCAAGCGAGGACTCTTCACGCTTTAAGGTAATACTATCTTGGATATTTCCTAAATTCAGAAGATCCAGCAATGTATGCTTTTTGATATCTTCAACAATATATAAATTCTTTATCGTTCGCGTAACGGCGACATACAATGCGTTGATATAAAACTTATAGATTTCCATCGAACGATCAGATTTGTCCTTTACGCGAGCATAAGTCAAATTCTGCTCTAAATCTTCAAACGAAACACCTTGCGTGATTTCATAGTACTTTTTGTCTTCGCCCGATATGAAATTGTAGAGAATGACATTTTCATATTCCAAACCTTTAGCATCCTGAATCGAGAATATCAGAGGGGTTTGAAAGTATTTGCGCGCTGCATCTTTAAGTTCTTCGCGTAAAACGATAATTGCAAATTTTGTAGACTTCTTAGTTTTATTATTTAATTCCGTGAGCACATTGCCGCAATGGGACAAACACATAACCATTCCTTTATTGCTCGAATGGCTTTCAACAAGATAATTGCTTTCCTTGTCAATTGATCCAAAACGTTTGTTTTTTATCTTTAGAATCTTGTTCGCTATATGTGTTATTTCCGGCGTATTTCGATAATTTTTTTGTAAAATACGCATTATATTTGCCGGTCGGTCTTTTGATTCCTGATAAAACATAGTTTTGACATTCGCCCAAGAAAAAAAATTCGGATGGACAATTTGATTAGAATCGCCGCTTAAAATAAAAGCTGTCCTGTTTTTGAGCAATTTTAATATAAGATAAAGCTGAATCGTCGTAAAATCTTGAATTTCATCAACCACAATAAAATTGTATCTCGGTTCGCATAGCTTCAGATATTCATAAGACAGCATATTGATATCGTACAAATTTTCCGATAATAAGAACTTCTGATACTTTTCAAATAAATCGTAAACAGCCACCCTTTCATTCGGTTGAAAAATGGACTGTTTAATACCCAAATTAATATAATCTTCGCGAGATAAACATTTTGCATCAACAAGCGAACCGGTCAAAACACCTTTAAATTCCTCATAAAGCTTATTGGCATCATTAAATAATTTCGTTCTATGCTGCCTATTCAGCCAATTCGCAAACACTTTGACGTTCATTTCTTTGCCTTCCGGCACTTTTAGCGTCTCAAGCAGTTCTCGATATGACAAAAAATCCAAATTCTGCTCGTCATTATCATAATGATTGGAATAATAAAGATTGCGGGAATTTTCGACTAAAAAAGGCGAATGCGTCACATAAAGGATATCGCCACAACAATCCTTCATTTTTTCGAGCGTCAGCATAGTTTTTCCGCTTCCTGCCGATCCTATTATGATCAGCGGCAGCGGAAGACTAAATATCTCGTGCTGTATTTCATCAAAAGATATAATTTTATCGAGAATATTAACTGACGCACTTTTTTCATTAACATAAATAATCGGCTCAGCTTTTTCATGCTCAAAATGATCCGGCTTAACAACAGCAGATTCCTGTATCTTTCCGCCGTTTAAAAACTTAGATTTTTCATATGCATGATTATAAATCACCTCAAGCAGCAAAGCGTATTTTTTATCGTTATAACTAACCACCTTAAACAACAGCCGGTTTGTATAATCCAGCTTAGCGCGGTAATAAGGCGTATTGGTCAACTTCTTTACATCCGCAGAATAAAAATCATCTTTTTGAATCAATTCCTTAACTTTCTTATACTGCTTCGCCGCCTTTGAATAATCGATATGGTTATATTCTAAAATTTCCATTGATATTAAGCCTTTGCTGATTTTTTAAATTTCTACCCGATCCATCATAACCCCAAAATAACACTCGAATAGCATTTGACACATGAAAAAAAAACAAAGTATAAAGCAATCGGTCGTACAATAAAAGCACGGTTTTTAAACGAACCGTTTTTTAGAAGCCCAAATATCAATATTGTTTTTCTTTGCACACTCTACGATTTGCATTTTAATGAGCACTAAGATTAATGATGAAATTTTTATCAAAAGATCAATACTTCAATTAAGGCGGCGGGAATCGAACCCGAAAAAGATGGGGTTGGACGCTAAAGACGGATAATAGAAGCCAAGAAATAGCTTTAGAGTCAATGTGTTATAGCGTCTGCATCAAAACTCGAATATTCCCTTATTACCTATAATTACTATCAAATGAGCCCGCTGTGAGCCCACGTTTTTTTAAAATATTACAAAAAAACAACAACCCATTTTAATCAAAATTCTTATTGCAAAAAAAGTAATACTAGGTAATACTAAGTAGTGATAATTTAACGAGGCATTAAATATGACTACACAAGCTATTCACCCTACCGGCATAAAATTAGAAACCAACTGGTTGCTAGTTTTTAAAATTTTGGACTACGCACAGAACGGGAAAATATTT
>CBDVDN010000163.1:0-3514 GCA_965372775.1 uncultured Gammaproteobacteria bacterium | reverse complement strand
ATGATTTCAACACGAATATAGGGAGTTTACCCTAAAATATGGAGAGGATACCTAATAAACCACAAAATAAAACTCTATGCCAAATCTTCATAATAAAAATCGCCCAAAAAAACCGAATACTTATCCAAAAATTTGCTGCTCAATAATGTCGCACAGACAATGAACGACTAATAAATGCGTTTCCTGAATACGTATGGTTCTGTTAGCCGGCACACGAATTTCAATATCTTGTTCTCCCAACAACGAAGATATTTTGCCGCCATCTCTTCCAGTTAAAGCAATCACCCGCATCTGTCTACTATGTGCAGCCTTAATGGCTTTCAACACATTTTTTGAGTTGCCGCTCGTTGAGATTGCGAGTAATATATCGTTTACTTGTCCGAGTGCCTGAATTTGTTTGGAGAATATATCGGTAAAGTCATAATCGTTTCCTATCGCTGTTAATGTTGCTGTATCTGTAGTTAATGCAATAGCCGGCAAACTCGGTCTTTCCCGCTCAAATCTATTTAATAATTCTGCAGCAAAATGCTGCGCATCGCAGGCAGACCCTCCATTCCCACAGCTTAAAATCTTATGCCCATCCAACAAACTATCAGCCATTAACTTTCCAGACTTTGCAATACCATCAGACAAAACATCTGCAGCATTAATTTTAGTTTGAATACTCTCAGCAAAATGTGCTTTAACTAACGCTTCGATTGTCATAACACTTTCATCCTCAAAAATTTTTACTATAGAGACACAGTTTATCAATGATTTTTATTAAAATACATCGAAAAAACTCTATGCACATCAACATTTTGTAAAAATGTGTAGGTTGGGCTAAGCGCCCAGAAGCAAGTTAAAAATTGTTTTAATGAAAGTTTAGTTTGAACTGTGATAATGCTTTGATATCTCATTTAAGCGCAGCCCAACAATCTTGTTGGGCTGCGCTTAATATGACGGTTTATAAATTTTTTACAAATCAAAACAGATTGTAGTTTAAACAATTTTATCTTAGAAATGGGGCGCTTAGCCCAGCCTACAGAGCAAACTTGAATGAAACCAAATATTTTAAACAACATCAAAAAATTTCTACATTTCTGGCTGCCACATAGCTGTATGCTTTGCGGCGCCATAACAGATAACTCGATCGACTTGTGCGCGGAATGCGAACAAGATTTACCGTTCATTCATCACGGATGCCGTTATTGCGCAAAACCGCTTTTACAAAATGCCTTCATTTGCGGTGAATGTCTTAAAAAACAACCGCCATTTGATCATATTTTTGCGCTGTGTGCTTATCAAAAACCCATTACAGCAATGATTCTTCGCTTAAAATTCCATCAACAGCTTGTTAACGCGAAAATTCTGGGTGAACTTATGGCTGAAAGATTAAAGTCTTGCCCCAAACCAGAATGCTTAATCCCTGTTCCGCTTCACATCAACCGCCTAAAAGAACGCGGATTTAATCAAGCGCTAGAAATCGCCCGACCAATTTCAAAACGCTTAGAAATCCCTATCGATTTTCATTCTATAAAACGCATTCGTCATACAGAAGCGCAAGCACAAACACCCGCAAACAAGCGCAAACAAAATATTAAAGGCGCATTTAGCATAACTCGCGAATTTAAGCCCAAAAAACATGTTGCCATTATTGACGATGTTGTTACAACAGGCAGCACCGTATCAGAACTCGCCAAAGTGCTTCATCGGCACGGCATAGAAAAAATTGATATTTGGTGCTGCGCACGAACCGAACAAGGGCTTATAAAAAATAAATTGTGCAATTAACGCTTATATGCCGGATATATTTGGACGCACAAAGTGCGCTGCGTAGCAGTGAAATACATGGATGTATTTCATCACAAAGACAACGAGCATAGTAACTCTATGTGAGTTGTTTTTCGAGTGAAGAACGTCCAAAGATACCGATCATATAAGATGTTAGGTGTACAATTTATTTTTTAACAAGCCCTAAAATGATCCTTGACCCCTTTGATATTTCAGGCAAACTTATTCTCATGATGAAATCCGAAAATACATTATTAACTTCCCCAAAAATCAACATTGAAAAACGTCTTTTTTGGCTTACGATGCTGCTTGTGTTTGCCGTTAAGATTTATCTTGCGCACATTGTCCCCATTACCGGTGATGAAGCTGAATACATTTATATGGCGCAGCATTTGGCGTGGGGATACTATGACCACCCCCCAATGATTGCTTGGCTGCTGCATCCGCTGACTTGGGTGAGTGTCAGCAATGTTTGGATTCGATTGCCGCAAATTTTAGTTTCTACAATTATTGGCTATTTTATCTGCTGTGCGCTTCGCCCTCATCATGAAAAAAACGCTTATCTTATTGCCGTTTTGTATTTATTAAGCCCTGTCAGCTTTTTCAATATTGCGATTTTGACCGATACGCCGTTAATGTTGTTTACATTTTTATCGGTTTATTGTTTGTTTCTGTCCGTGCAGCATGAAAAATTAAAATATTATATTTTTTGTGGTGTTTTTATCGGCGCGGCTTTTTTTTCAAAATATTTAATGTTTCCGGTCGCACTGGGCATATTGTTATTTTTTATTGTTTCAAAAAACATTAAACACAAATGGTCTAAGTTTTTATTGATCATCCTTTTCACCCTGCCATTTTTGATTCAAAATGTTTGGTGGAATTATCATCATGATTGGGTCAATCTTTTATTTAATCTGGACTTGAGAAATAAAAGCAATACACAATTTGACGCTTATAAATTTTTAACCTATTTGGCTTTCATTATATTTCTATATAGCCCAATCGTTATTTATTATACGGCAGTAAGAATAAAATCTATTTATCGCACACAGAAAAATTCAGCTTTTAGTGTGTTATTTATTACCGCTTTTACAACGCTGTTTTTTTACGGCGCATTGTCTTTCGTTAAATCAATCGGATTGCATTGGATATTTTGCGCTTTTCCATTTTTGTTTATGCTTTTATTTACGATTTTAAACACAAGCGTACTCAAGAAATGCATTATTTTTATGGCTGCTTACAGTACGATTTTATTAATTCCTATTTTAATTTTCTTTAATATGCCTATTTGTATCTGGAAACATTTCCCGCGTTATTTTTCCAAAATAAATTTGTTTTTAAATTATCATCAAATCGAACCACAAATAAAACCTTTCTTAGATAAAAGATTTATTCTCACAACACCAAGCTATGCGCAATCTTATTTATTAGCTTACAGACAAAAAATTAATGCGGCTGTTTGGGGAAAAGGTTCTGTGCATGGACGCCAAGACGATCTGTCCAACGATTTTAAAACATTTAATGCAAAAAATATTTTAATTGTTGATGTCGACAGAAAACTCAAGATAGATGATATTAAACCTTATTTCAATAGATTTACGATTAATCGGTTTTATCTTAAAGGCATGCCGTATTGTGTTATTTTAGGTTATGGCTTTAAATATAATAGGTACAAAAAAGATGTTCTAAGAAAAATTTATAATGAATATTATCAAGTCCCGTATTGGCTGCCCCGTGCGAC
>CBDVDN010000162.1:0-3516 GCA_965372775.1 uncultured Gammaproteobacteria bacterium | reverse complement strand
ATGCCTGTATTCACGCTGATCCAGTAACGCTACGGGAGCTAAAAGCATAATCAAAGGATAAGTTACTGATTTTATTTCTTGCAAAAGGATTGAGGGGATGTGTCGCTTCGTGACGAAATAACATATAAAAAAATCATCGCGAAGCGATTCCGACCCTCAATCCTAAATCCTAATAAGGTTCATTATTTTGAAGTACATATCACCCTTATAGGGTGCATTAACAATTCCACCGTCTTAGAAGGTGGATTCTTGAATTGTCCCCCTCTTTAATTAAAGATTTCTGTTAAAATGTTTTTTAGTGTAGAATTAACAATGGTTTTTAGTCCTATAGTGTTTCAGATAAGATTTGGAATTTATACCTCGCGCGGTTATAATTTGACAAAATAAATCCCTGTGTTTTACCGCTTCGCGGCGCACTTCGTGCGTCAAAATTTGATCCCAAAACGCAGGTGTATTCGTTATACATCAAGTTTTGTCGATTGAAGAGCGTCTAAAGATGAATGCAAAGGTGTGCGGAATAAATTTTAAATCTTTATCTAAAACACTATATACCTCGTGCGCGTATATTAGTAAGATATGTCTATGCTGCAGATCAAGAAGTTTATTGAAAACGAAGAAGCTATGCTGAGGTTTGGCGCGGAGCTTGCCGAAATTGCGCCGAAGGCTTTTGTAATTTATTTTTATGGTGAGCTGGGTGCAGGTAAAACAACTTTGGTGCGCGGGTTTTTACGTGCTTTGGGTTATCAAGGGGCGGTAAAAAGCCCTACATATACTTTAGTAGAATCTTATTATCTGCAAGGACGACAGATCTATCATTTCGATTTATATCGATTGGCGTACTCAGAAGAATTGGATTTTATCGGTATGCGTGATTATTTACATGAATCGATTTGCTTGGTCGAGTGGGCTGATCGCGGTAAAGATTATTTGCCTAATCCTGATATTCATTGTTACATTGAAATACAAAATTCAGCACGAGTTGTTGTGTTTAAGCCAGAAACAGATCGTGGACAGGATGTGCTGGAGCGGTTAAATAATAAGAGATAATAAATGAAACAAAACAAGTTTTACATCACAGTGATATTTTTATTTTTCCCGTTTATTGCTTTTGCCGGTCAAGTTAAATTAACCAATGTTCAAACGCTTTCTGTTCATCATCAAACTCGCTTGATTTTTTCATTGAGCGGTTTTTTTAAATATCGTGCTTTTATATTATCAAAGCCGAATCGTTTGGTTGTTGATTTTCCGAATACGCAATTAGCAGCAAGTTTTAAAAAATTATCTTTAAAAGTCGATTCTATTAAAACAATTCGGACGGGAAAACGAAAACAAAATACTTTGAGAATAGTTTTTGATTTAATTAAACCTCAGCAAGTCAAAGCATATGTTAAAAAACCAGAAGGACATTTTGGATATCGTTTAGTCACAGATTTGATTGCGCCAGCAAAACAAGCACAAGAACAGAAGCCCCAAACATTGGTAAGTCACATTAGAGCTATTGTTAAAAAAGTCATTCCAAAAAAGAAGATAACAATATCTAAAAAAAAGATTGCCGCACATAAAAAAACTGTAACTATTCCGAGGGTTTCAAACCCTGTTATTAAAACTCTGAATTCTGCAGTTAAATCAAGGAATGATGTTAAACAGCAAAAAAAACCTATCGTTCATAAATTAAAAACTACAAAAACCATAGCGCATCAAGGAAAAAAAATTCATCCGTCACTTAAAGTACATCAGGGAAAAGTCATAGAGGCACATAAAAAAATACCGATTAAAAAAAGGAGCTTCACTAAGAAAATAATCATTACTCATGTCAAAACCAAGCCGTTGCGTAATATTATTATTGTGCTTGATCCAGGGCATGGCGGAATGGATCCTGGAGCAACAGGGCAGCTCGGCGCACATGAGAAAGATGTTGTATTGGTGATTTCTAAAGATTTATATGCGTTATTGAAAAAACAGAAAGGCGTGACGCCAGAGCTTACTCGTCATGGTGATTATTTTGTTGCTTTGCGTAGTCGATTGAATTTGGCGCGAAAAGGGCGAGCGGATTTTTTTATTGCAATTCATGCGGATGCATATAAAAACCATTATGCTCGAGGGGCGTCTGTTTTTGCTTTGTCGGAAAGGGGTGCAACTAGTGAGGCAGCTCGTTGGCTTGCTCAGAAGGAGAATTATTCCGAATTAATGGGCGGCATTGATTTAGCTGATAAGAGTTCTACCGTTAGATCTGTTTTGATTAATTTATCGCAAACTGCAACAATTCGTGAAAGTTTGATTTTTGGTCATTTTCTTATTCGATCACTTGATAAGGTGGCATTATTGCATCACGGAAGTGTTGAACAAGCGCCGTTTGTCGTATTAAAATCGCCAGATATTCCTTCTCTGTTAGTCGAAGTTGGTTTTATATCAAATCGGCAAGAAGAAATTCAATTACGCAGTTCGGTTTATCAGATGAAATTAGCACATGCCTTGATGACAGGCATTATGAATTATCTTCATCGCTATGCACCTCGTGGTACGGTATTGGTGGAGAAGTAAAAATCTAGTTTGTAGAAGCATCCTATTTTTTTAAAATTGCAAGTCAAAATTCGTTGTTTTTATGATGGCTATTTTATATTCGATACACTATACTGATCTCGCAATATGGGGGCGACCTGGCTTCGACGTGGGTCGCGAAACCTGAGGAGCATGTCGAGGATGTAGCTAACCTCGAAAAACCAGCTGCAAAAAAATTAATCGCAAACGACGATATATTTGCTGGTAGCTTAGCTAAAGCTGCCTAATAGGCAAGCTTTTAGAAAGCTACACACTGTCCTAAGAAAACAGTACAGCCCATCACCTAAGCGTGCTTGTACGTTTAGAATTTGGTGGTCATATTTTACAAGCTCGCGGCAAAGTTTGTTTGAAATGATGCTGTTAAAAAATATTCAGACTCGCTGTTTATGAACCTTGCCAGTCAGGAAATAAACAGTTAATAAAAGACTTGGCTAAACATGTAGAACTGAGGGTAGAGGATTTACGGACGCGGGTTCGATTCCCGCCGCCTCCACCAAATAACTCTTTGATAAATCTAGTAAATTTTCAAAATCGCGCAAAAATGGGCTCACAGCGGGCTCGTTGGGTGTGGGTTTTGAGGGCTAAAATCTGAATTTCTTTGAATAAAATAAGGTCGAAAAACCAGTTGTTTTTCTGTTAGGTAATTTCAATAATGCGTAGTAAAAAGTTCCATTTTTGTCATTCCAGAAAGCGCGTCCTGCGCGCTTATCTGGAATCCATATTTCAAAGGATTTAAAAAGCAATAGATTTCCGCTTTCGCGGGAATGACGAGGTTGTCAGTTACCATAGGTTATTGAGCAAAGGTGAGTGCGTGCGTATCTAACAGGTTGAATTTTAAAAACAAATTGAGTTTTCTATGTGAGGAATGGAATAATTTGAAAGATTACCGACAGCTATTACATCAGCAATTCTCAATGAATAGAGAATTCAAGCCTGCCATGGGGTTCCAACGGACCT
>CBDVDN010000161.1:0-3524 GCA_965372775.1 uncultured Gammaproteobacteria bacterium | reverse complement strand
TAATCGGTAATTGACTTGTAACAATGGTTGAGCGTGTTAATGTGCATGTAAAATTTAGGTGCTTTTTAACGTGCATTGTCTCAATCCGTTGTGGCTAAAAGCAAAATTCTACCAAAATAAAAAGAAAAGTAAAAATATTAAACAAAATTTGCGCGAAAAATTATTTTGCAGAGTGTCGTAAGTGGCTGATATTTATAGAACTAAAATTTGACCGATAACTGCTGTGGTTTTCACCCCTCTTGTTATTTTTGTTGCCAAAGAAGAGTTTAAGCCATGGCTTGCTCAATTTTCAAGCAATCCGAATTTACAGAAAGAATGTTACACTAGCGTTCGCACAAACAGCTGCTAGACTTTATTCAAAAACCCTGAGGAAACAATCCATGAAAATCGTACTCGCCAGTCAAAATTCCGGAAAGCTTGCAGAATTCGAAAGAATGTTTCAAAACAAAAATATTAAAATTCTACCTCAAACCAATTTTGACATGCCTAGCATTGAAGAAACGGGACTAACATTTATTGAAAATGCCCTGTTAAAAGCGCGTAATGCCTGCCAACATACCGGCTTACCCGCCATTGCTGATGATTCGGGTTTAATCTGCGATGCGCTTAACGGCGCGCCCGGCATTTATTCCGCGCGATTCGCAGGAAAAAACCCAACGCGCGAAAAATACAGCGAAAAACTCTTAGAAGCGCTTGCTCATGTCGAACAAAGCAAGCGCGCAGCTCACTTTCATTGTACTTTAGTATTTCTGCGCCACGCAGAAGACCCTGCGCCTATTATTGCCGAAGGCGTTTGGAACGGATTAATCCTAAAAGAACCCATCGGTAAAGGCGGATTCGGCTACGATCCAGTATTCTATGTTCCGGAACTTGGTTGTTCCGCAGCCCAACTCTCTCCCGAGCAAAAAAACCATTACAGCCATCGGGCAAAAGCTATGCAAAAACTCTTGCAAAAACTGAGTTAAAAAGGATGGTTTTTCTCAACAGTATTTTGATAACATGAGGGGAAAAGCGATAAAAAATAACCTTTTCTGTAATATTTTTGAACATAAAAGACAATATTTTCAACATTTCATGCTAAAATGCATAAATTTTCAAAAAATTCGCTATTTTATTTGACAAATCGTCAATTTGTTGTATTATTCATCATTGGGAGAATCTTAAAGAACAAAATAATAAAAAAAGCAAAATAATATTTTTTGACTTAGGGCGTGATTTGAAAAGATCTCTGCTAGGGATATCTAAAAAACCGACAACTAAATCTTTTTTTCTCCCTGAATTATTTATAAACGAAATGATTAACGCTTATGTTTATTAAAATACTAAGTTCCTTAGAACACAGCGAAAATAGCAAACGAAAAGCTAAGATTGTGGCTAAGGAATTTTCTTCTGCTTTTCAATGTGGAAAAAAGATTGCTGACTTGCTGAAGCAACAGGATAAACCCCAATTTGGCATACAAGATTTGTTCAATTATTATGGCCACACTTGTTTATTCGAAGCGTATTCTTGTAAAGCTAATATGTTGTTATTAGGACAAAAGGAATTAGAAACGAGGCAAAAGCATTATCGTGTCATTGCTAATGATGGACAAAAACTAGAAAATTGGCGAAGGTACTTACAAAGCATGGTTGGTTTAGCAGGAGGTGAAGAGCCATCCCCAGAATTTTCTGCGGCTATTAATTTTTTTGGGGGACTGGATCTATCTAGCACCGAAATTATGAGAAGAATACAATCAAAAGAAACGCCGATAGGCCTAGGGATGATTGATTCCTTGGAAATTCTGTCGAAAGACATCCCTTTTCAGGTGTTATTCAATTTAAAGCAACTTATTGAATTCGCTGATCAAAGTGAAAAACAGGTGCTTGAAAAGGCTTTAGAAGTTTTAATTAAAAGTAAAGCTGCGTATGATGTTGATGCAGTTTCAGAACGAGGCGCATTGAGTTCCGACAAAACAAAATTACGTAAATTATGCAAAGATCTCAAATTTGAACTCGATCTTGCTTTATCTCCAGAATTAGACCATGTATACAATTTGCCGCACTCAACATTATTTGCCTCTCCTTTTACTAAGCCCTTTGCTATAAGGTATCCCGGAATACTTTCGCTTGATGGAAGTTTTGGGAAACCTAATCCAAATCAAGGAATAAAATGCCTGTTAATTGATTACCAAAGAAGCATGCTAGTAGACCAAAAACCATCCGGATTTTTTATTGATGGAGAATGTGTAGCAACGGGGACTTCAGCATGCGACACCGATAAAGAACGAGCTGCATATATAGCTGGCGCTTTAGGGCTTGAAGACTTAACTCTAACAGCAAAATATCATAGTCAAGGTGTACTTTCTCCTTTTGCTGTGCCATTAGGAACTCGATTCTTGCTAGATGATAGCTCTTCTTCGTATCCATATTCTACTCGTTTGTATCCATATGTTTCTAAAAAAGTTGATTGGATAAACATGTATCCAAAAAGCAAACAATCACCTGTTACAGCTTTGTCAGCATATAAGATCAATGATTTTTGTGTTAGTGGTGATCCAGGAAATCTCATAAATTTTACCGGACATATTTACACACGATTATCACAACGAGCTTCAGGGGGATTCGTAATAGTGGATGCTGTTACGTGCAGCGATCCTTATTACCGAACACTATATGGCGACCCTACGGTTACCCCAACAGATAAAGAAATACAAAAGCAAGCCAACGAACAGCTTGCGCAATTTGAATCCGCAAAAAAGAAATATATGTCTTATTATCACAGACAAAACTCTACATTATCGGACGTTAAATTAGAAACAAGATTTATGCAGCGAGTTGTTTGGCCGAGAGCTAAATCCAACACGTGCATGAAACCAGCTCCTTCTCCTGAAAAATTACAAGAGCTAAAAGAAAAACTTGAAGCACCAAAAACTCGTGAAACACAACAACAGCTAAAAATTGCAAAAGAAGCGTTTGACAAATGCATTAACACATTACGTAATTTTCGCCGTTATAAGAAGTATATCGATCCTGTTATAGCAGAGATGAAAAAGATATCTGTCTTCGTGATGGCGCGAAATGAAACATATATGGATCCTAAGGACAGAAAAGCATTAGTTGTTTTATTAAATACAACAACCAAATTAGTAGCAATCTTTTTTATAACAAATGATTACAACCCACTTAGCTTTGAAAAAATTAATGCCGAATTTCAAAATGTCCTCTTGGATGTTAATACGGCATTTGGTGAAGATACCATTATAAAAAAAACTTTATGTCTATGTATTTTCACTGCTTGTAAAGAAATTAATAATCAAAAATTGGATGGTGAAAAAGGCGACTTGAATTTAGCTATCACCAATATTCCACTGGCTGAACAAGATACTTTTTGGGTAAAATCACCGAAAGAAATCGCTATTCAAATACAAGCTATTCAGAAATCCCTCAACCAAAGCTGGGATGCCGCAAATATTCCCGAAAAACAAAAATATTTGTTAAGACAAAACCTCTTGTTTTTTTTATCAAACTTCAAGTCTTCAAGCCTA
>CBDVDN010000160.1:0-3530 GCA_965372775.1 uncultured Gammaproteobacteria bacterium | reverse complement strand
ATAAAAATATAGCTATTAGCATTGATGTCAGAAATATCACAAATGATCCAGAGAATTTTAGTGTAATCATTAATTCACTAAAAAATACTTATAATAATTTAGATGTTATTTTTCTGGATGCTGATGACAATACCTTGCTGGAACGATTTAGCGAAACTCGCCGTCGACATCCGTTGACAAACTCGCGCGTAAGCTTAAAAGAAGCATTGAAAAACGAAAAGGCTCTATTACAGCCCCTCTACGATCAAGCGGATTTATATGTCGACACGAGCAGCTTAAATATCCGAGAACTATTTAATATCATTCACGACCGTTGTGATTATAAATCGACGAGATTATCCTTGCTATTCCAATCTTTCGGATATAAAAACGGTGTTCCAACCGATACCGATTTCATTTTTGATGTGCGATGCTTACCCAACCCTTACTGGGAAAAAAGCATTCGCAACAAAACAGGATTAGATCAAGAAGTAATTAATTTTTTAAATAAATTTCCTCAAGTAGAAACAATGTTTACAATGATTAGAGATTTTATTAGCAAATGGCTGCCGGCATTCAAGATGGAAAATCGAAAATATCTTACAATTGCTATCGGCTGTACAGGCGGGCAACATCGTTCTGTTTATTTAACAGAAAAACTCAAAAGTTACTTTGAAAAAGCATATAATAACATTTCTGTCAGACATAGAGATATATCATGACGACTCATATCCTCGTAATCACACAAACAAAAATTGGCAGTGAGCTATTAAAAGCCATAAAGAATACTTATGGCGAATTACCTTTACCTATTAATGCTGTTTGTATCGGAAATTGCCATAACCCGAATAATTACGTTAAAACATTGCACAACACAATAAAAAAAGTAAATAAAAATACGGATATACTCATACTAACTGATTTATACGGTTCTACGCCTAGCAACCTAGCGCATAAATTACAAAACAATTATTCAAACGCTATTCGAATCGTTTCTGGAGTAAACTTACCGATGTTAATAAAAATAATGAACTACGCTGATCTGCCGCTCAATGATCTCGTTAAAAAAGCGATCGAAGGCGGGAAAAAAGGCATATTGGACTGCTCCGATATCGATATAGAAAAAATTAATTTGAGTTCTGAATAAGGTATTCATCCATGATTAAAAAAACTTTAACGATCATTAACGAGTTAGGACTACATGCCAGAGCATCAGCTAAACTTGTAAAGCTAGCATCTAAATTTTTGAGTAAAATTCAAATCTGTAAAAATGACAAATGTGTAAACGGCAAAAGCATTATGGGCATTATGTTATTAGCTGCAAATAAAGGGACAGAATTGACTTTTATTGTTGAAGGAGAAGATGAATTAGAAGCCATGCAGCAAATAGAAACGTTCATACTAAATCGGTTTAACGAAAAAACATGAAGCGCAAACTGTCATTCTCGCGAAAGCGAGAATTCATACTCAACATAGTCGTTATTCAATCAAGTTGTGTAGGTTGGGCTAAGTGCCCATAACTAAAAATAAAATTGTTTAAACTAAAATCTGTTTTGATTTTTAAAAACTTATAAAACATCATCTTAAGCGCAGCCCAACCTACACATTTTTTTAAATTTTTGATGTGCAGAGATAGTTTTTTAAGGTGCGTCCATTAGCACTGCATCTTCAAGCAAAGGATTAAATCATGAAACACGAAAAGTTAAAAATTCGGCAAAAAAGTATACTTTCAATCAAAAGTTTCCCAAGCCTATTGATTTTCTTTTCCAGCCTCTTTCTCTTAATGATTGCACAATATAAAACTGGATTTACAGGTTATGTGACACGTTTTGTTATATTTACACAGGGCATGATACATCAAGGCATAACTTTATTCCCAATAATAAATGGCAACCCTTATCCAGATTATCCTGTAATTGGCACAATCCTAACCTACCTTAGTTCCCTTTTATTTGGAAAAATATCTGTCTTATCCATTGGATTCCCTTACTGTATTGCTGCTGCTTTAACTTTGGTATTTATTTATAAGCTCGGCGTAATACATGATAAAAAATGGGGATTTTATGCTGTATTATTTGCCTTATTTACTTGGAAATTTGTTGATGCCGTTCACTTTATTGCGCTCGATATCTATCCGACTTTAGCAACTGTTTTTTGTTTTTATTTTGTTTATACCGCAAAAATAAAAAATAATTTAAAAAGACTTTGGTGGCTACCATTAGGTTTAATTTTCGGTTTTTTTACGCGCGGACCCATTGGATTTGTTAGTCCGGCTGCTGTCATATTTATTTTTTATTTGATCGAACAAGACTGGAAATATTTAATTATTTTCTGTTTATTATCTGCTTTATTGTTTGTTTTTTGCATGACTTTATTGTTATTCGCTGCATACTTGCAAGGCGGTTATCAATTTATGCATAGCGTTTTCATGATGGAAGCTTTTGGAAGAATTCACAGCAAACATGCACCGCGGCTTTATTTTTATTTTTCAAATGGATTGCTCAATTATTTATTTACCGTTCCTTTTGCAATAGCTGTCATTATCAAAAAAAGAAAAGATATCTTTAAAAATCCAAAATCGCCGCAGCTTAAATTTCTGTTCTATCTCACAATATGGCTTTTCATTATTCTGATTGGATTTACCATTCCTAACACGAAAAAAGCCCGCTATGTTCTCCCGATTGTTCCAGCTATTTCGTTGCTTGCTGCATACTTATTTGTTGATACAACAAAAACTTTTCAAACTGTACGCGTTATTCTCTCCAAGATTTGCTTTTCCCTTCCGATCATCGGACTTATATCAATCCCGACAGCCCTAATTTACAACCATCTTTATCCGGCGAATGCTTTACATGCATATTATGTTCCAGCAGCAATTCTTTTATTACTCTTGCTGCTCACCAATATCCTATTCCAAAGACTCTTACTAAAAACCTATACACCTCTATCATCCTCGCACTCACCTCTGTCATCCTTGCGAACGCGAGGATCCATATTCCAGAGACTCCTATTAAAAATCCATATAGCAAAATTCCCCTTCCCATCTTCTCTCCATCTTCTGACAGGCATCCTCTCCATACTGGTCATAAACACCCTGCTCTTTTATCCCATCATGTTCCACATTAACCTAAAACAAGCGGCTTTATCAATTTTTCTTACGTTATTTTAGGACATGAATTCAAATACGAAGTGCAACACCTGAAAAATTAATTAGGCGTAATCAATCATCTTGGTTTTAAAAAAATAGTATAAAAACTTGAAAAAGTTAACAAATATGTTAATATTGACAAATGAAATGGGAAATATCTTATTACCGTGAGAAAGTAAGAGATTGGATTGATAATATGCCTATCGGGATGCGGGCATATTATGCGCGAATTACGGAAAGAATTACGGAAAGAATAGTAAAATTTGGTCCCAACTTAGGGATGCCTTTTACACGTATGATAGAAAATGGGTTGTTTGAGCTTAGAATAAGAGGGAAAGAAGGTATTAGTCGTGTTTTCTACTGCACAGTAAAGCAGAGTAAAATCGTAATGCCACATGGTTTT
>CBDVDN010000159.1:0-3533 GCA_965372775.1 uncultured Gammaproteobacteria bacterium | reverse complement strand
AAATGACTTGGCTGAGCTGTACTTAATTGAAATTTTGTATTAGCAATCTGCCTAGAAACCGCCCATTTTTCCTGTAATGCGCTATGCATTCTATCTTCCGCAAATAATTTATTTTGTGAGACAATACTTACCGATTGCTGGGTTAACGCTCTC
Organism: uncultured Gammaproteobacteria bacterium; assembly: GCA_965372775.1. GTDB lineage: Bacteria > Pseudomonadota > Gammaproteobacteria > UBA12402 > UBA12402 > CBDVDN01. Next base: position 3,380 of record CBDVDN010000159.1, on the reverse strand, counting down.
ATCAACACCTTGCTGTTCGTACTCGTTTCTTGATCAGATTTTGTTTTGTTTTTTATAGGCGCAGAGGCAAAACCACCATAAAGAGGAGTAAGCATATGCGCTGAAAAAAATTTATTAAAATCTAAAACTTTTTTATAATAATCCGATAAAAATTTTCTTCTATTTTGATATTCAGTTAATTTTTCCGTCAATAAACCTTTATTGGATGAAATTAACCCCCTTTCATTTTTGTTTAACCCTGCAAGAACAGATGTAAATATTTCCGCATAAGCTTGTTTCAACTTTCTGGGTGCTTCTACATACAATATAACAAAATTTGGATTAGTTATAGCCTTGTTATTTATATTTCCTTTTTCCCCTACCACAAGAGCCTTGATGTTTTTTAGCTGAATTTTTTTTTCGTGCTTAAAATTATACGCATTAACCGCGCTAGGAATATAAACACCATTTATCATGGGTTGAATTAGTTTGGAATCTCGAAAAGAAATGAGTTTCCCATTCGAAGTATCTCTATAACCCGCTAACTGTATAAACTGTGTATATTTATATATCTTCGGTTGAATTACCGAATAAACGATACCAGCTAAAAGACAAATTATAACAATTGAAATAAATAGAAATTTTCGGCGTATAAGAACAAACACAATATCAAACAAACTGATTTCACCAGTATCTGATACGTCAATAGATCGTTCTTTCATTATATTTTCATTATTCATGTTCACGCCCCAAAACTAAGAATTTTATGAAAAATCACATTTTACTGCATCTGCCTCTTTAAGTAAATGTTTTTTATTTGACCAATGCGTTTTTTAGAGCATCCGCGACCATTCGTTGTTCTTCTGTTGATAAATAAGGATGCATCGGCAGACTAATCACTTTTTTGGCAGCGTGTTCTGCCTTAGGAAAACTCCCAGCCTCTTGATTTAAGCAGGCAAATGCGGGCTGTAAATTGAGCGGGACTGGATAATGCACAGCTGTGGGAATGTCTTGATTTTTTAATGCGGTCGCAACCTTATCGCGATTGTCAATTTCGATCGTATATTGTGCGTAGACGCTCGTATTGCCATCCAAAATAACCGGCGTTTTTACATGATCACTCAACGCTTTTTCGTAATAATCTGCAATTTTTTGCCGTTTTTTTATTTCATCAGGAAAGATTGTCAATTTTGCCAACAAAACCGCAGCCTGTATCGTGTCAAGCCTACCATTCATGCCTATGCGCGAATGATGATACCGCCGATCTTGTCCGTGTACGCGTATTTCCCGTATACACTTGGCTAATCCATCATCATTTGTAAAACAAGCACCGCCATCCCCATAACATCCGAGCGGCTTTGAGGGGAAAAAGCTTGTACACCCAATTTTTGAAAGCGCGCAAGAGTGCCGATTATGATGTGTTGCGCCCATGCTTTGTGCCGCATCTTCTATTACAGGAATATTATATTTATCCGCAATAGCATTTATCTCTTTGAGATTAGCACATTGCCCAAAAAGACTGATCGGCACAATTGCTTTTGTTTTGTCAGTAATCGCAGCCGCCAAACATTTAGGATCGATGTTGTATGTGTCCGAATCAATGTCTACAAAAACCGGCTTTGCACCTAACAACGCAATCATTTCTCCGATTGCAATAAAAGTGAACGGCGAAGTTATTACTTCATCGCCAGCTTTAACACCAAGCGCCATCATAGCAATTAATAACGCATCTGTTCCATTAGAAATGGTTATGCAATGCTTTGCGCCGACAAATTCAGCAAGTTTTTCTTCCAGCTCAAATACTTCCGATCCTAAAATATATTGACCGTGTTTTAATACTTTTTGTATACGATCATTAATTTCATCTTCAATACGAATACGCTGTTTGTCTAAGTCAATAAATTTCATTGAAATACAACCTTATTTATGGAAAAACTGACAAAGCGTAACAGACTGTATCTAAAAAGTAAATGGTCGGAATTCACTACATATTTGATAAATATTCGTTTAACCCATTATTACAAAACTGTAGGGGCGATCCTTGCGGTCGCCCAAATCTTTATGGCTGTGTCCCTTTGGGTGACCGCAAGGGTCGCCCCTACAATTTATGAAATTCTGTAGTAAGCGCTCCCTCTCGCATCTATCTGACTAACAACCATTTACAGCATAAGCATAGATATACCTTGCGCGGTCATAATTTGATAAAATACGTCCCTGTATTTTACCGCTTCGCGGCGCACTTTGTGCGTCAAAATTTGATCCAGTCAAATTTTTGAGGTTTTTAGCTTTTTCTTTTCCGCCCTGCTCTGCGTTTAAATCTTGGGAATATGAATAACTATTCCACGCGATTTAAACGTAGCGAAGGACGAAAAATAACGGCGCTGCGCAGCAGTGAAATACATGGGTGTATTTCATCCAATTCCCTCAAATTATGACCGCGCGAGGTATAGATGCGAAAAGACGTATCAGATTATACAGTTAAGTATTTTTCGATTTTAGCCAAGCGCTTTTGCCCAATGCCTCTGACCTTAACTAAGTCTTCAACAGACTTGAAAGATCCGTTTGCTTCACGATAAGCAACTATCGCATCAGCTTTTTTAGGACCAATACCCTTAATGTTTTGCAACGCCGCTGCATCCGCACTATTAAGATTGAGCGACTGCTCTGCATTAACATTTGACCTTATGCTTCGGGTAATAACCGTAGCTTTTCTCGCTCGATGCGCTCTAGCGTTTTTAGCATATGCGGCATTGACTGTTACAGATAAACCCAAAGCAGTTAATAAAAAAATTAAACAACGTAATGATGACATAATAGTCTCCTTAATTTAGATAGTAATAAAAAAAGAAAAATAAGATATTGAATTAGCAATTCAAGTACCTTGAAAATTGAGAGGGTCGGGCATGAAATAAGTTTGATGCTTGCTCCATAACCAACCCCCTACCCACAGTTTCAGATACTTCATGAATATGAACGCTCCGAAACGTCAGGTTACCTTTTAAATCCAATTACAACAAACACAAGTTTTTCAGATTAAATTTATTGATTTATTTAGAATAAAGATCTTTTTGGAAAATAAAGAAAAAATCCATGAAACCGCATTCCAAACAAACACAAAAAGGGGTGCTAAAATTTAATAGAAAAAATATAAGCGCTGCTAAAGTAGAAATAAAAGAATCTTGCGAATGCAAGTAAAATTAATCTTATCAAATTTAATTCGAATGTCTACAGTTTTTTTGCTTTTTTATCGAAAAATTTGAAATAAAGTAGTATCATCCTAAAATTGAAGTGGCTACACTAATTTGGACACACAAATTATAATCTTTTAATGGCTTTGTTTCTTAGTCTCCCGACTCCCGGTGTTTGCTCCATTTCAGACTTTGTAGCTTTGAGGCATGCCA
>CBDVDN010000158.1:0-3547 GCA_965372775.1 uncultured Gammaproteobacteria bacterium | reverse complement strand
GTTTGTTGATAAGATAATGCTGTATCTATCATTTAATTTTTTTCTACCTATATGAAAAAGGCGACCGCAAGGGTCGCCCATACAATTCAGGCGACCGCAAGGGTCGGCCCCCTATAATTCAATTCCCACTGCCTCTCTCACCTCTTCCATCGTATCGCGCGCAACATCTCGTGCCGCTTCACAGCCTTCTGAAATAATACCATGAACTAATTCTGGATTCTTCTCAAATTCAACAGCCCGTTCCCGTATGGGTTCTTGCTCTTTAATCATTGCGTCGATTAAAGGTTTTTTACAATCGATACAGCCAATACCAGCAGATCGACAGCCTTTTTGTATCCATTCTTTCATATCGTCATCGGCATATACTTTATGCAATTGCCAAACTGGACATTTCTCTGGATCGCCCTCATCAGTCCGCCGAATACGTGCCGGATCAGTCGGCATGGTGCGAATTTTTTGATCTATTACTTTAGGATCTTCTCGTAACCCAATGGTATTGTTATAAGATTTTGACATTTTTTGCCCATCTAGCCCAGGAAATAGCGGCGTTTCACTTAAAAGCGCTTCTGGTTCCGGCAAAATAATTTTACCGCCGCCTTCTAAATAACCCAACAATCTTTCTTGATCACTTATGGATAGATGATGCTGAGTCCTTAATAGCGCGTGTCCTGTCTGTAACGCCTCTTCTTCTCCTTTTTCTTGATAACGTTTTAACAATTCACGATAGAGTTTTGCAGATTTCTTTCCTAAGTTATTGATAGCAATTTCAGCTTTTTTTTCATAATCCAATTCACGACCGTATAAATGATTAAAACGGCGCGCGATTTCACGAGTTAATTCAACATGCGGGACTTGATCTTCACCTACCGGCACATGAGTAGCTTTATACAGCAAAATATCTGCGGACTGCAAAATCGGATAGCCTAAAAAACCATAAGTCGATAAATCTTTGTCTTTCAGTTTTTGCTGTTGATCTTTATAAGTTGGCACGCGCTCAACCCAGCTCAAAGGCGTCATCATAGAAAGCAAAAGATACAGCTCGGCATGTTCAGGCACGCGAGACTGAATAAATATATGAGATAAACGCGGATTAATACCGCAAGCCAGCCAATCAATCAGCATATCCCAAGTATTCTGATGAATATTAGAAGGCGCTGCATAATCTGTTGTCAGCGCATGCAAATCTGCCGCGAAGAAAAAGCATTCGTATTCATGCTGAAGTTTAAGCCAGTTCTTTAGTACGCCGTGATAATTACCCAAATGGAGTCTGCCAGTCGTTCGCATACCGGACAAAACCCGCTGATTTTGTGATGATACAATACTCATAAAATTACACCGTTTTAGGGCAACCGCAAGGGTCGCCCCTACAATTCAATCATGAAAAACGACCGCAAGGGTTGCCCATACAATTTTTAAATTGGTTCAAAATGTTCAATAATCAGCTGCAATGTGCGTCGTCCACGATATTCATTTATATCCAGCCGATAAGCCGCATGTATAAATTCAATACGCAAATGGCGACAACGCTCAACATCTACATTAAAAGCAATAGCATCGAACGATTGTCCATCACGCTGCAAAGTAAGCTTCAAATGATGCCCACCCACAAGACGTTTATCTAACACATGAAATCGCCCATCAAATATGGGTTCCGGAAAACCTGCGCCCCAAGGTCCCGCTTCACGCACACATTCCACAAACTCTAAATTCAAATCAACACCGACAAGCTCCCCATCGCTCATTATTTTGTCCTGCAACATATCATCCTTTAACTGCCGCTGTACCTCCGCATCAAATGCTTTGGAAAATTCAACAAAATTATCTTTTGTTATTGTCAAACCGGCTGCCATTGCATGTCCGCCAAACTCTTTAATCACATTAGGATAATTCGTCGCAATCGTATCGAGTACATTTCGAAGATGCAAACCCGCAATAGAACGCCCCGATCCTTTTAATTCCAAATCATTTTTTAACGCAAAAATAATCGTCGGACGATGTAAGCGTGATTTGATGCGGGAAGCTAAAATACCTATTACCCCTTGATGCCAATTATCATTCATCAGACACACGCCATACGGGCAATTTTTTCCGTTATTTATTTGATAATCATCTAATAGTTTAAAAGCTTCCGTCCGCATATTCTTTTCGAGCGCACGACGTTCTTGATTCAATTCTTCTAATTTCAGCGCAATTTGCCTAGCCTCCTCAAGGTCATCTGCTAGCAAACATTCCACACTTATCGACATATCACCCAATCTGCCTGCTGCATTTAGTCGTGGACCAACAGCAAAAGCAAGATCAGATTCGTTTACTTGAGACGATTGATGCTTTGCAACATCTAATAAAGCTGAAATTCCGGGACAAGTTCTACCCATACTAATACGGTGTAAGCCATGATAAACTAAAATACGGTTATTTTTATCAAGCGGCACAATATCGGTAATAGTCCCTGTTGCTACAAGATCCAAGTAATCAGCCAAGTTTGTCTCCGGAATATTCTGTTCTATAAACCAATTTTCTGACCTAAGTTTTGCCCGCAGCGCCAATAACACATAAAAAGCAACGCCTACGCCCGCAAGATTTTTACAAGCAAACTGGTCATTCGGCTGATTGGGATTAACAATTGCTGCAGCATGCGGTAAAACTTTAGGCGGTAAATGATGATCAGTAATAATAACTTTAATGCCGGCTGCATTCGCATTCTCAACGGCTTGATAACTCGATATGCCATTATCGACCGTAACGATCAAGTCTGGGTTATATTTTTCAATAGCAAGCTCTACTATCTTCGGAGTTAATCCATAACCGTGCGTAAAACGATCCGGCAAAAGGAAATCAACATGCTGTACACCAAACCGCCGCAGCACACGCACCATCAAAGCCGTACTGACCGCACCATCCACATCATAATCACCAACAATCAATATGCGTTGTTGTTCTTTCAAAGCTTCGAATAAATGCGATACAGCGCTATCAATACCCAGCAAATCACGATAGGGTAACAAATGCTTTAAATCTTTTTCAAGCTGATTGCTTGTAGATATACCACGATTTAGATAAACACGCAGCAAGGCAGGATGTAAATCCATGTGCTGTAATAATTTGGAATCTGGCGTATTATGTCGATGAATAACTTTTGACATTTTTATAGATTAAATAGACCGTCAATACGTTTATTGTATCGATTCACTGAAAACACACCCCAATAGAAACAAATCAGCCATGACAGCGATAACAACAATGCTCCGCCTTTCGGAATGAAAATACTGATTAAAACTAAAATCAGCATAATGATCGACCCAAAAAAACTCGCATATAACAAGCCGATAGGTCCTAAAAACAACGTCAACAAAATTGATACAGCAGAACTTTTATAAGGCTTTATAATATATGGAACATTATTTTGATTATCCATGGTTATCCTCTAAACACATTTCAAATTTTAAAAAGAGTGGATAATAACATGTTCAGAGACAGGAAGACAGAGAATGATTATGGGAGGCCAAAATCCACCATTTAAAATTCCAGCCGAGCGATTTAGTATATT
>CBDVDN010000157.1:0-3549 GCA_965372775.1 uncultured Gammaproteobacteria bacterium | reverse complement strand
ACTTCCAACAAGTCTTGTATAATACTTAATCTAACTATTTCATTCAAGAGAATACAATACTATGTCACAAGAATTTATATTTACATCTGAATCTGTCTCAGAAGGACATCCAGACAAAATCGCTGATCAAGTGTCTGATGCGATATTAGACGCTATTATTGCACAAGACCCTTTAGCCCGCGTTGCCTGCGAAGCTTTTCTAAAAACAGGCATGGTATTAGTCGGCGGCGAAATCACAACGCACGCATGGGTAGACATTGAACAAATTATTCGAAACACCATTCGCGATATCGGCTACTGCAGCTCTTCAATGGGATTCGACTGGGAATCATGCGCAGTTCTATCTGCTATCGGCAAACAATCTCCGGATATTGCGCTTGGCGTTGATGAAACAAAAAAACATAAACAAGGCGCGGGTGATCAAGGGTTAATGTTCGGCTATGCCAGCAATGAAACAGAAGTACTTATGCCCGCTCCGATTATGTATGCACATAGACTCATGCAGCGACAAGCTGAAATGCGTAAAACCGGCGTTTTGCCTTGGTTGCGTCCAGATGCAAAAAGCCAAGTCACTTTTCGTTATAAAAACTATATTCCTGTCGGCATTTCCGCTGTCGTCTTGTCAACGCAACATCAAGAAGATATTACACAATCCGTATTGCGCGAAGCCGTCATGGACGAAATCATTAAACCAGTTCTGCCAGAAAAATGGATTGACAAACACACCCGGTTTTTAATTAACCCAACCGGACGATTTGTCATCGGCGGACCACTGGGCGACAGCGGACTAACTGGACGGAAAATAATTGTTGATACCTACGGCGGCGCTGCACATCACGGCGGCGGCGCTTTTTCTGGAAAAGACCCCTCAAAAGTCGATCGTTCTGCAAGTTATATGGCTCGATATGTTGCAAAAAACATTGTTGCAGCCGGCATAGCCGATCGCTGTGAAATTCAAGTCTCTTATGCAATCGGCGTTGCAGAACCCGTTTCAATTAATATTAAAACATTTGACACATCAAAAATTTCGCATGCAAAACTAACCCCTTTAATCAAAGAACATTTTGATCTAAGACCAGCAAGCATCATTGAAACACTAGACCTGCTCCGCCCGATTTATAAAAAAACCGCAGCGTATGGACACTTTGGTCGCGAAGAAGCAGACTTCACATGGGAAAAAACTGATAAAGCTGAGTTGCTAAAAAAAGCAGCGGGTCTTTAATGCCGGTCATCAGAATCTATCAAAACATAGCACTGCAGGAAAGCGATTCTATTCAATTAAACGATCGTGCTGCACATCATATTCTGCATGTCTTCCGCTTATCCAAAAACGACCCGCTCATTCTTTTTAATGGACAAGGCGGCGAATTCTCCGCAGCAATTTCAGAATACGATAAAAAAAACGTACAAGTCGATATCAAAAAATTTCATGCGCTCGAACGCGAATCACCACTTAAAATACATTTAGCGCAAAGCATTTCGCGCGGTGAAAAAATGGATTTCACAATTCAAAAAGCTGTTGAACTCAGCATTCACACCATTATTCCAATTATCTCTGAACGCTGCGGTGTCAAATTATCGTCTGAACATTGGCAAAAACGTATGCTGCACTGGCAAAACATCATCATCAGCGCATGTGAACAATGCGGGCGTAACACACTCTACCAACATTAAAAGAACCTATCGCTCTAACTGATTGGATTACTCAATCCCAAACCGGCTTAAAATTAATATTAAATCCTCATTCTGGCAAATCCGTTTCTAACATTCAGCAACATTCTGAAAAAATAACACTTTTAATCGGTTCAGAAGGCGGTTTCAGTGACGCAGAAATCAGCTTAGCGCGTGAGCAGCAATTTCAAAGCATTCAGCTCGGATCCCGCATTCTCCGTACCGAAACCGCAGCTATTGCCGGCACTGCAATTTTACAAGCATTACTATGGTGATATGCGGTAACAGCACGATCCCATCATTCTTACCATAGGGGCGACCCTATTCTTACCGTAGGGTGGACACTATTCTTACCGTAGGGTGGACACTGTTCTTGCCGTAGGGGCTGACCCTTGCGGTCGCCCCAAAAGGCAGCCGCGCGTAATAAAAAAGCCCAAAAGGTATTGCAATCGCATCATTACTAATATATACTTACCGCGATTATCCAAAATAAGAAACTGTAACAAAACAAAGAGCTAAAAAAATGACTATAAACATTTACTTTTTAGTGTCCAAGCAAGAATTAAAAGAAGAAATTAGACGGATTGTGCATTTCTTATCATGTAAACATGACATTAATGATAACGACTCCGTCTTTATTACATCAATTAGCAAACCATCCGATTCCCCCAACATCACGATTAACTATCATGTGATACCTGATTCACCCGAACAAAATGAAAAAAAAGAAGACAGCGCTCCCATCGATCACTTTTGTCTTGTAGAAACAACAACAGCAACAATTTCTGCTGATTGGTCATTAAAACAACCGGAAAACCCAAAAGAATATATAATTTATTTTTGCGATCCCCACTTGGGGGAAACAGAAGAAAAACACAATATTGAAGGTTCTTTTGACCACATAATTGAACTAGACATACATAAAAGCACATCAACACCGAAGCTTCATACGCTACATCGAAGTCTTTGCGTCGCGAATGGCAGATCACCAAGCACCCTACCCACAACAACATTTAACATAAGACAAAAAAGCACAGAACAAAAAGAAATTGTCGCCAAATACAACGTCCCTTCCTCTCCGCAAAAAACTTTTACTGAATGTTTCTCGACATACCAAACAACATCAACCCAACTGGCCTGCCAAATATGGCGACCTAAAAAAGACACTCAAAAAACATTAGCTGATAACGCTAAAGCAGCATGCGGCGAAGCTAAAGCCCAATTACGCATGTATTCTCACACTGTAGCAGCAATTGAACTTTGGCATAAACTCGTGCAGCATAAGACCGAACAAATGCGTCCACGGAAAGCCAGATGGAAAAGGTGGTTTGCTACATCACGGTGGACACGCTGGGCAGTTCCTAAAAGTTGGGCTACAATACCGCAAGAAACAGAAATTGATAGCCTAATGACAAAATGCAAAACTGCTATTGAAAATCCAGAAAAAAATCATGACTTATTTGCTGAAGCAGCAGCTATTCAGAACGATTCAGCAATATTTAACATTTGTCGCAAGGCAACTAAATCTCTTCAAGTCGCCAATTGCGACTTACTGGCTCAGGTCTTACAATATCAAATTACAGCGAATTTTTCTGAAGCTAAAAGTCTGTTTCAAAGCATGGCACTGAAAAATTTTGATGCTACAGTAACTTTCGGATCATCTGCAGCATTACCAGACACATTAAAAACTCATTTCTTCTCATTTTTAGAGCAACAACCTGATCTGCGTCACTGCTTTATACACAACTTATTACCCAAGTTGACAGAACCGTTTCCAAAAATTCGAGCCTATCGGCAGATACTTGTGTTATGTGAACAAGCGGAGCAGCAAGGTTCTCCTGCAAAAGCAAAAACCGTTAAATTAAACACCGACGAATT
>CBDVDN010000156.1:0-3562 GCA_965372775.1 uncultured Gammaproteobacteria bacterium | reverse complement strand
GCGAGGTATAGTACAAATTACAATTTAGTTTTACAGTATTTATTAAGCTTATGGGCGCTTAGCCCAACCTACAAAAAATACCATCATCATGTCGTAGTGATTGATAATATATGGAGAATCATCTATGAGTTACACAAAAAATTATTTATTGCCAGATGAAGAAATACTATATCGAGGGCATCGACATTGGATTATATTTTTTCAGCCGTTGTTTTGGCTAATTGTTAGTATGTTTTGTTTTTGGAAATTTCCATGGGGATTGAATGAATTTGCTTATGTTCCGTTAGTATTAGCGGGTATAACAGGCATTAACGCCGTTATTGATTATATGATGACTGAAATTTCTGTGACTAATATGAGAGTATTGGTAAAAGTTGGATTAATTGCCAGAAGTTCTGTTGAAACACCGATAAAAAATATTGCTTCGATCCAGATCAATCAGACTTTTTTAGGAAGGATTTTGGGGTATGGTACGATTATTATTTGCGATACGGGCAATATGCAGTCTGTATATAATCGTATAGATTCGCCTTTTTTATTTCGCCGCGTCGTTCAAAAACAAATTGATCGTAAATCTCAATCCTAAGGGTCTGTCAGGAAAGGAAGCATCTTATATATATTTAGTCAAGCAGCCTCCTTGTAGATGCTTTGTACAGCGATACCCCAATCATTTTCCCAGCTATTGCTGAAACGCGATGTTCGTAATTGTAATACATTGTGCGCTCCGGCTCGAGACCATTGCATTTTTTTATTTTGTTTTTGTCTGTCATTTATTAAAGAATTTACTGATCCTTCTGAAACATTGCTCGTGTAGACTTCTTTTTTTAGTCGTCTTGCATGATATTTTACAATATGTTCTTTGTTATTTTTAATGTAGGTTTCTATTTCCTCCAGTGCTTCAACAGCATTCTTATTATCCTTCAATATTTCTTTGAGCTGATTGAGTCGTATTAGCGAGGTGTCCGGATGTCCGTGCCATAAATGCCATTTTATCTTATCATAAAGCTCTAATTGCTCTTCTGGAATACAATGCTTTTTGGTTGTGAATTTTTCCCCAACATGAAACCAATCAAGTATTTTTACCGATTTCTTGCAATACTCTGAAAGAGCATTAATAATATTCCAGCAATTACTTGCTCCATCACTTAAGGCTATAATTGTAGTCTCTTTTGTCATCCCTTCTTTTTTTGCCGCATTTATAGTCAGCTGTTTCATCGTAGCCTGACTGTCTTCTTTTGCAGATGCAACGCTTGTTTTGTTTTTTATTTGCTTGTGGTGCTTATCTACTGTTTTTATTTCATCTGGGCTATAAACAGTTGCTACCATTGTCTCAAAAGAACGCCTGCCTTTTTCTTTCGATTTAAGATGCCCTCCGTCTACATTAACGATCAATTCCTTTTTTTGAGGTGTATTTTTTGACCATGCGCTGTCTTTTTTTATTGCTTCGAATTTTTCTCCAACAAGCGTAATAGTTCTTTTAATGCGATCGTCATTATTTATCGCACGATGTTGGCAGCTTTCATGCGTTAAAATTGCCTCCGCCTTACTAAAACTATGGTCTGACCCCAATAAACTTTGCTTTTCTAATAATTCAGGATGAATTGAGCTACCAAAAATACCCTCAACTGTATATGGGCTAAACCATCCGCATGTGCATGATCGTTTTTGTATTTCTAATTTGTGGTCAGTAAACACAGTATGAAATGAAGAGGTATGTTTACCGTATCTTCTGTTCTTCTTGCCGCATTTTGGGCAAGTGTCGTTGATATTTATTAATTTTTCCTGTTGTAACAGCTTAAAATCATTAGCCTTTTGTAATAGCTTGATCTGAGCTTTATGATTATAACCGAGCGTGTTTATTGTTTTTGGAGCTTTCAATTGCTCAGTACACAACGTATTTTCAACTTCAACTTCTCCGGATGTTGTGTCGTAAAGTTGTGATATAATGCGAATTGCTTTAGTCATTAGATAAATCCTCCTTTTGTGTCAATCTGGTAACTAAAGAAAAGTATAATATAGATTGCCGCCTTTTTAAATAAAAATAAGATGCTTTCAGTGCAATTTGGGTGCGCTTTTCCGATAGGCATGCAAAATTTAGGCTAAGAAACAAAGCCATACAACTGCATAAAAATCAAATATTAGTCAAAAATTCATTAGATTGTTGAGATTTTAACGAATTTTAACTTGTACAAAGACCCTCTCTATGGATTTTTCCCTTATTTATCGGTAATCTTAATGCTGCGCACATATAAGGGCTGGGGCAAGCCGCCTCATCTGTCATCCTCGCGAACGCGAGGATCCATATAAATCAAAGAATTATATTTTGGATTTTGACCAAAATATTCGGCTTGCACCAGTCCCATATAGTACTTTCACGCAAGGATCACCGCGCACATATTCCTGCGCGTTTGTTTTAGAGAGAATACCTATGAAATCGAAACAACCTCATATAAAAACAATACTGCTTCTGCTGCTTTTTTTATTAGCCGCCTTTTGCAATGCATATGCCGCACCAATACCAGCAATTTCGTTCGATGTTTCACAAGCAAATAGGACATTGGATCAAATTAACATAAAACTTTCAATAGAAGACGTTAATGTTAAAAATCTTGGGAATGCATCTGCATTATTGTCAGATTTGCAGGATAAAGCTAAAGAATGTGTTAAAGAAACACAAGCCGATTTGAATAAAATTAATGAAAAATGGGAAGAAACACAGCGAGGAATTAAAACAGGCGCAGAACTTACTTCCGCCCAAAAATATTTAAAAAATAAAAGAGACAAACTAAAAACCCGCCGCTCAGAATGCCGTCTATTTGCTTTACGTTCAGATGAGGCTATTGCCGCATTCACAGCAACAGCAAAAAAATTAAGTAAAAAAGAGTTGTTGAAAATTACGCCGAACTTTTTTGAAGAAATCGTATCAATCAAAATAATTGTTCAAGAATTTTTTAACACCTTTGATACCTCTCTTCTCTATAAAGAAAGTGGATTAAAACAATTGTTTTATTTTGTCCCGATATCTATTCTTATTGTTCTACTTTTATTCGGCATTATTTCCAATATAAAATTAAAAAAAATATTTACTCATTATGAAGAAACTAAAGCACTCGAGAAATTTTCCGACAAGATGCAGCTGACATTTGTTCACGTTTTTAAAAAATATAGTTTGGCGTTAATATTACCTTTAATGGTCGCTTTAGTATCAACCATTCGGAGTATTATTGCCGGACAAGCATCTTATTTGATGTTAGGTTGTTATGCTGCCTTCCTTTACGCTTCTTCACTCTTATTAATACAGCTTTTATTTTATCCCTATTATGAAAAAAGAGCTATTTGCGGCTTGGGAACACATATTGCCTATCCTCTTGTTAACCGATTGAAAATTTTAGCTACTATTTGTTTGTTCGGTTTTGTTTTTTACGTTTTGTTTCATAACCAGCCCTATTCCAAAGCCGCAACAGGCCTTAGCCGAACAATTTTCATTACATTTTTTACCCTTAGTTTGATGAGTATTCTATGGCTCGTAACTAGAATATCGTTTGTAAAAAATAAACGCCGC
>CBDVDN010000155.1:0-3569 GCA_965372775.1 uncultured Gammaproteobacteria bacterium | reverse complement strand
AAACCAGAATCTGAATAAAATTGATCAAAAGTTGGCACTCATTGCGAATTGCTGGATTAAAGAAGATAGTACCAATGTTTTTTATGTAAGCAAATGGTGGTTTTGTCGTATTCTTATAATCCTAAAAATTCAAAAATGAATGCTTTTGTGCGTTTGGTTTCGGCGGAATCAAAGCAATGCAGATTCGGCCAGCTTCTTAACCATGTTATTTGACGTTTAGCTAATTGGCGAGTTGCTGCAAGGGTTTTTTCTTGCATTTGAGCGAAATCTAGTTTGCCATCTAAATAATCCCAAATTTGACGATAACCAACGGTGCGCATGGATGGCAAATTTTTGTGTAAATCCCCTCTGTGATATAGAGCTTCAACTTCCTCAATAAAACCGTCGTTCAACATCTTTCGAAAGCGTCTTGCGATATGTTTATGCAATTGAGAGCGATCGCTTGGCATTATGGCGATATTAAGTGTCTTGTGTTGAAGCGGCGGGGTTTTACTTTCCATGCATAATTCTGATAAGGGTTTGCCCGTCAATTCAAAAACCTCTAATGCTCGCTGTATGCGCTGTGGATCATTAGGATGAATGCGTTTTGCGGTTATTGGGTCAATTTCATTCAATCGTTCGTGTAAGCTTTCCCAGCCACGCTGTTTTGCTTCTTCTAATAATCGCTTGCGAATTTCTGCATTGGCGGACGGGAGATCTGATAACCCTTGTTGAAGCGCTTTAAAATAGAGCATTGTTCCGCCAACCAATAATGGGTTTTTCTTTTGCTCAATAATTTCATCGATCTTTTTTATAGTATCAGTGCAAAATTCTGCTGCGGAATAACTTTCGTGTGGATCACGAATATCAATCAAATGATACGGGACTTCTGCTAATTCTTGCTTCGATGGTTTTGCTGTACCAATATTCATGCTGCGATAAATCATAGCAGAATCAACGCTGATAATTTCGAACGGAAAGAGTTCTGCTAATTCCATAGACAAAGCGCTTTTTCCCGAAGCGGTCGGACCCATTAAGCAAATAATGCGGTGATTTGTTAAGCGTGCTTTCATAGGAAAAGTATGGCTTTAATTGGTGGGCGATAGTGGGATTGAACCACCGACCCCTGCCGTGTGAAGGCAGTGCTCTCCCGCTGAGCTAATCGCCCGATAATGGATGGCGCATATTGTATGACGCTTAGAATGGTGGGTCAAACTAAAAAGGCAGCTTTAGCGCCGAATCTATTTTTAATAATTCTTTTCTAAATAATTCTTGGATTTTATCTAGCTCTTCTTGTGAATTGCCTTCAAAGCGTAAAATTAAATAAGGTGTCGTATTAGAAGGACGCATTAACCCCCAGCTCTGTGGATAATCAACACGAAGGCCGTCTATAGTTATAATTTTTCCACCGGGAAATTCAGCTTGCTTAATAAATTTTTCCATAAAAGGAAATTTTTTATCTTCATCGATCGGTAATTTTATTTCTGGCGTATTAATGCCGTTTGGAAGCGCATCGAAAATTTCAGAAACGGATCGTTTGTCTTTTGACAAAATTTCCAATAAACGTGCAGCAGCATAAAGGGCATCATCAAAGCCGTACCAGCGGTCATTAAAGAACACATGTCCACTCATTTCGCCGGCAAGTTTTGCCGCGGTTTCATTTATTTTTGCTTTAATAAATGAATGCCCGGTTCGGCATAAAATTGGTTTGCCGCCGTGTTCAGTGATGACATCACGCAAATGCCGCGTACATTTTATATCGTAAATAATTTCTGCTTTTGGGTTTTGGGATAAAACATCAATAGCAAATAACATCAACAAGCGATCAGCTAAAATAATTTCGCCTTTATTCGTAACAATACCTATACGATCAACATCACCGTCGAAAGCAATGCCGACGTCAGCTTCTTGTTTGTGGACGGTTTTTATCAAATCCTCTAAATTTTTTGCAACGGATGGGTCAGCCGGATGATTCGGAAAATTCCCATCGACTTCACAAAATAAGCTGTCCATTTCACAGCCTAAATTATCGAGCGTTTTTGGAACGATATAACTACCGATGCCGTTTCCGCAGTCGATGACGATTTTTAAATTTCTAGCTAATTTTATATCCTTTAATAGGCTGTCAACGTAGCGAGGCGCTATGTCATGTTCTTCATATTTTCCGCTGCCGGTTTTTAAATTATTATCCATGATACGTTGATATAGAGCATAAATGGTTTTGTTTGCCAATGTTTCGCCGTTTATAACGATTTTTAATCCATTATATTTGGGGGGGTTATGGCTGCCCGTTAGCATGACGCCCGAACGGCTATTAAGAACATGTGTCGCATAATAAAGCAAGGGGGTTGGAACAGCGCCGAGATCGATCACATTGCAGCCGCTTTGTCTGATGCCGGTCTGGAGGGCTTTTGATAATTCGGGGGCTGAAATGCGACCGTCACGTGCGATAATAATGGTATCTTGATCGCACTCTAGTGCTTGAGAGCCGATTGCTTGACCAATTAACGCGACAGTTTTTGGAGAAAGATTTTTATCTGCAATACCGCGAATATCATAAGCGCGGAAAATACTAGGATCGATAGTGTGAGTCATAGCATAATGTCCTTTAATGTTTTCCAGAATGACCGAATCCCCCTTCCCCGCGAGCGGTAGAATAAAACTCGGAAACAAGATCAAATTCGACTTGAACAACCGGCACAACGACTAATTGCGCGATACGTTCGCCCGGATTAATAGTAAAGCATTCCGTGCCGCGATTCCAACAAGAAATGAATACTTCCCCTTGATAATCGGAATCTAGCAAGCCGACAAGATTTCCAAGCACGATGCCGTGCTTATGTCCTAAGCCAGATCGTGGCAAGATTGTTGCGGCGAGAGACGGATCGGCAATATAAAGCGCTATGCCTGTTGGAACAAGTTCGGTTGTGTTTGGGTTTAAAGTTAAGGGCGCATCAATGCAGGCTCTCAAATCTAATCCGGCAGAACCTTGTGTCGCATATTGCGGGAGCGGAAAATCTTTTCCGACGCGCGGATTTAATATTTTAAGCTGTATTTTTTTCATGTTTTAAAAATTTCTCCTATCAAAAAGTAGGTTGGGCTAAGCGTTCGTAAGCCGAGCAAATACTTTTCAAATAAAATTTGGTTTGTTCTCAAAAAAAACTACAATATTTCTTTTAAGCGCGGCCCAACAGAATTGTTGGGCTGCGTTTAAAAGATGGTACAGAGCTTTTCTAAAAGTTCAAAACGAATTTTGATTCAACCAGTTTTATTTTTGCGATGAGGCGCTTAGCCCAACCTACTGCTGTTATAAAAAAACCGTAGCAGCACGGCGTGCCGTGCGAGATATAGACACGGCACGCCGTGCTGCTACCATTGATCTGCAATAAGTTTAATAAGTTCTCTAGCTAATTGATGATTTGACTGCAATGGCATATCGATTTTTTGGTTATCAAATAATACAGTCAGGGCATTATTATCGCTCATAAAGCCTTGGTTAGGCAAATTAATCAAATTAGCGGCAATCATGTCTAGCGCTCTGTCAACACATAATTTTAGGGTAAATCGACTTCAATTTCCTGCGCGCATCG
>CBDVDN010000154.1:0-3576 GCA_965372775.1 uncultured Gammaproteobacteria bacterium | reverse complement strand
TCGTATTCCGGCTAACGGGAGTGATACATCAAATTATGTTTTTGCCGCCCTCGCATGTAGCCCGTGTGAAGCGGAGTGAAGAGTAGCGTAACACGGGAAAATAATAAAATCTAGATTTCAAAATGGATTGAGGATCGAGCAACGACGACAAAAACCCATTAACCTTGTAAAAAAGCAGATTGGTTGAAAAAATAGTGCTTTCGCGGAAACCTGTACTCAATTCGATTGAGTAATGACAACATTGTCATTCCCGCGTATGTGCATAGAGGTGTCAACTTAAGCACAAACTGTCATCCTCGCGAACGCGAGGATCCATATTCCAGAGAAAACTGATCATTGCTCATCAACTTTGAAATTCCTATACATATACATAAAATATTTGAATTGCCATTGAAGTCTACGACAATCCCCTCTACAATCCATCCTTTAGGAGGTTGATGCAAACCAACTATTTTGGTTAAAACAAAGTAACAACTCAATAAGTCGTGGCAAAAATAACAATGTAGCCCGTGTTATTGAGAAGTTACAAATCCAAAATATAACCCATTGATTTATATGGATCCTCACGTTCGCGAGGATGACAGATGAGGCGACTTGCACCAGCCCTTTTAGGGATATTTTTCCCTTTAGACATTTGGAGATATGCTTAATGACAGATGATCAGCACAACAATGACCCATGGCACAAAAATGATAAAAAGGAAGGACCACCGGATCTTGAAAAACTTATTCGAGATTTTTTACGTAAATTTAGTCTATTCCGGAAAAAAAATATTACTGAAAAGCCTAATCCAAAAGAAAATGTGGAAAACAGCAGTTTTTTTGTTGGATTGTCATTTTTAGGGCTTCTCATTCTCGCTTGGATTGCTACCGGATTTTATATTGTCCGCCCTGCTGAACGGGCTGTCATTTTGCGTTTTGGCAAATACGTAAAAATAGAAACCCCTGGTCTACACTGGATTCCTAAATTCATCGAAAGCAAAAACATCATTAATGTTCAGCAGCTGCAGACTTACACCTATAAAGCCGACATGCTGACCCGCGGTGCTTCCGATAGTCAAGCAAACAATCAAAGCAAAGAACAAAGCATCGGCAAAGTTTCGCTAGTCATTCAGTATCGTATTGCCGATCCGCGCGATTACTTATTTAATGATATCAACCCGCAAGAAAGCCTACAACAAGCAACTGCAAGTGCTTTACGTCAAGTTGTCGGTAATATGTCCTTAGATGATATATTGACGAAAAAACTATTTATCGTCAGACAGCAAGTTGAAAATATTCTTAAGCAAACTATAGCGCTTTATAATAACGGTCTCGAAATCGCCGATGTGGTCATACAATCCGCCCAAGTTCCA
Organism: uncultured Gammaproteobacteria bacterium; assembly: GCA_965372775.1. Lineage (GTDB taxonomy): Bacteria > Pseudomonadota > Gammaproteobacteria > UBA12402 > UBA12402 > CBDVDN01. Next base: position 2,222 of record CBDVDN010000154.1, on the reverse strand, counting down.
GATGCTGTTACAGAAGCCTTTGATGATGTGAATAAAGCGCGTGCGGATGAACAGCGTTTTATAAACCAAGCGCAATCTTATCAAAATAGCGTCGTACCGTTAGCGCAAGGACAAGCAAAACGATTGCTCCAAAATGCAGACGCTTACAGACAGCAAACGGTTTTAAATGCAACGGGCAATATCGCACCATTCTTAGCTATATTGCCTATTTATACGCAATCGCCTCGTGTAACTAAGCAGCGCATGTATTTGGATGCAATGGAATCCGTTTTGCAAAACAGCAGTAAAATCTTTATTGATGGAGATGACCGTAATTTAATCTATTTGCCATTCAATCAATTACTCTCTAAAAATATTTCGAATAATAAATCAGAAACTTCATTGAACGCTGCTGATATCTCAACACTCAGTCAAGCCGTCGACAATTTACAATCTGATAAATCGCCTCCCAATAATAGCTCCTATTCAACACGAGGGAATGAATGATGAAAACTAAAACGATGTTTACAATTATTTTCTCGTTTGTTATCTTTATCTTTCTTATCTCAAGCATCTTCACTGTTCGTGAAGGTCAGCGCGCACTCATTATAAAAATGGGGAAAATTGTCACAACTTCTGCCAATAAGCCTAAAATCATCGAACCCGGATTACATTTTAAAGTGCCATTCATTAATAGCGTCATGCGGTTTGATATTCGCTTACAAACATTAGACGCACAATCTTCCCGCATATTAACAGCAGAACAAAAATATGTCTTAGTGGATTATTACGTAAAATGGCGCATGATAGATATTCCGCTTTATTACACGCGTACTGGACAAAACAGTCTCTTTGCAGAAACATTATTACGCCAAAAAATTAATAATGCGTTACGCGTTGAATTTAGTACGCATACAATTAATGAAGTCATTTCAACAGACCGAGTAAATATTATGGATGTCTTACGCAAAAAAGCAAATGACAGCGCGAAAAACTTAGGGATTACCGTCATTGATGTTCGAGTTAAAGCTATTGAATTGCCTATAACGGTTATCCCATCAGTTTATGCATCTATGCGTGCAAATCGTGAAAAAGTCGCGGCGCATTATCGTTTTAGCGGGAAATCTCGTGCGGAAGCCATCAAAGCACAAGCTGATGCGAAAGTGAAAGTTATTGTCGCAACGGCAAAAACAAAAGCAGCAAAGATTCGCGCAGAAGGTGATAAAAAAGCCGCTAAAATTTATGCAAAAGCTTATAATCAGAATCCAGCATTTTACAGTTTCTATCGCAGTTTAAAAGCCTATCAAAATACATTTAACAATAAAAAATCAATATTGGTTCTAAGCCCCAAAGCTGCATTTTTTAAGTATTTTAATTCGCTGCAATAGCAAAAAATCGTAGCTGCACGGCGGTACCATGCCTACGATTTTGTAAGACTCTGCAGCGCACGGCGAATAAGCTGTTCGCTATCTAGACCTTCTTCAAACACTTTGGAAATAAGCCGGCTGGCTTCTTGCGGTTTATAGCCCAATGCAATCAATGCTCTGACGGCATCCTGGCAAACATCGTTTTTACGTATAATAGGCTTAGCTGAAGGTTTTATAGACATATTAGAAGTAATGCCAGACTGCCAATCACTTAATCGATCACGCATTTCTATAATTAAACGTTCCGCTGTTTTCTTACCAACGCCTGGCATATGCACAAGACTTGCAATATCATCATTTTCAATATATCGAACAAAAGCATCTGGATCAATACTCGATAAAATTCTAAGCGCCATTTTTGGACCAACGCCATTAACTTTAATCAATGCGCGAAATAGAGCGCGTTCCCGCAACTCGTAAAATCCATATAACGACTGTTCATCTTCTCGCACAACCAAATGCGTATATAAAACTATCTCCTGATCAACATCCGGCAACTGATAAAACGTCGTCATAGACGCCTGCAGTTCATACCCTACGCCACCAACATCTATTAACAAGTTCGGCGGACGTTTTTCAACAATAATGCCTTTCAATCGACCAATCATGATTGTGCCTCTATGTTAATTTTCGTGGATGGATTATCGACTTTAATACTTTTTAGAATACAAGAAGGATTGAGGATTGATTTATTCAAAAATGTAAATGACTTATTAAGCATTTTACTAAATTTTCCTGTATTTGTAAGGTTTATCAATTTCGATTTCACATGAGTAGGTTGGGCTGCGCTTAATAGATAAATTATAAATATTTTCA
>CBDVDN010000153.1:0-3585 GCA_965372775.1 uncultured Gammaproteobacteria bacterium | reverse complement strand
TGCGCGCAGGAAATTGAAGTCGATTTACCCTAAAATTATGTGTTGACAGAGCACTGCTCAATAATTTGTGGTTACCACAAATTATTGAGCAGATACCATAAAAGATTAATTTTGGTGACAGGAAAAATAAATGATGTGCTGGTATATTCTGGAATTAGCGTTGATACCAAACAGGGGGGAAAATGTAGGGGTAGCCCTTGCGGCTACCCTCTCTTGGGCGACCGCAAGGGTCTCCCCTGCAAATATGGTGAAATAATATGGCATGCAAGTTGAATGAAAAAGGTATCATCGCAAAATCCTTGAGGTCAGGTGTTCTGAACTTACTCCCATCCATCAATAGAATTAAGCTTATTGGCGTGTTACTACTTAAAACGTATAAGCTACGCCGACTGATCCCAAGTACATGGCTGGGACTTTATCTTTAACTTTGCTTGTTGCAGAAGCTTGTGCTAAAACTTCAACATTTTGAGTAATAGCATAACCAACACCTAAGCCAAGATAAGCAGCTGTTCCTTCTCCATCCACAGAAGGAAGAGAACGAGTAATCGCCCCGTTGCTAATTGTTCCTTTAAAATTTTGATGAACTTGTGCAACCCCTAACTTACCAAAAAAACTAAAGTCGCTGGAAAACGGTACAATCCCCTTTACAGCAATATCAATTGCATAATTTGTTCCTTTGATTTTTCCGGTAAACCCTTCTGGGAAAACCAATTTAACCGTTTCATCCGGAAAGCTTGTATAGCCTGCTTCAACAGCAAAATTAGGATTAATTTTGTAACCGCCATTGATATTCCAACCAAAACCGGTATTTTTATCACTATCAGCATTTTCCACCTTTTCATTAACCTTAGCATAACCCACATTGCCTTCAAGATACACGCCAGACGGCTTGATCGTTGCGGCAAATACAGAAGTGCTTAGAAGAATAGCTGAAGATACGGCTAAAGTTATTACAGATATTTTCTTAATCATTTAAGATTCCTCATTAGTTATTTATAAATAAAAGAGCATAAAAAAAACTTGCGTTTTTTTATGCGATTGATAAAAAAAGCAAAATTATTTAATTTTGCCTTCTTTAAACTTGACATGCTTGCCGTTTCTTTTTGTTTTTTCATTCCAAGCTCTAGGATCGAAACACATCATTTCGAGTTTTTCCGTCATTGTTCGTTTGTTTTTTGTTGTTGTTTTAAAATATCCGGTCGGTTTGCCATTTTCTTGGGTTCCGGTCGAATTCATTCTGATTTTTTCACGTACTCCAGCCATTTACTTAATCCTTCTCTTTTTGTTTGCGATTACGAATATCTTCCAAGACTGCTTCGATGCCTTTCTTGTCAATTATTCGCAAACCTTTCGCGCTAACACACAATTTTATAAACCGCTTTTCATCTTCAAGCCAAAATCTATGAACATGCAAGTTCGGTATAAAACGACGGCGCGTTCTTCTATTTGAATGTGATACATTGTTTCCAGATAACGGTCTTTTACCAGTTACCTCACAGACCTGAGTCATAACGACCTCTCCAAATTATCAATTTAGACGCGCTTTATACCATATATAAACAGCATGAACAAGAAAATATTGATATTTTTTCAAAAACGTCCTGTTTCGACAAAAGAAACACTTTTATTTCGCCCCACTACAATATGATCTAACACTCTGATTTCTACCAAATGCAGCGCGGAACGCAATTTCTTCGTTACCTGTATATCGGCTTGACTGGGTTCCGGATCTCCCGAAGGATGATTATGTGCAAGAATAACAGCTGCTGCATTGTGCTGAAGCGCCGCTTTAACAACTTCTCGCGGATAAATATCCGCGCGGTCAATGCTGCCTTGAAATAGCTCTTGAAAAGCAATAATACAGTGCTTGCTGTCCAGAAATAAACAGCCGAATACTTCTTTTTTTCGTTGCCCAAGGAGCGCTAGTAAATATTGTTTAGTCGCTTGACTGCTATGCAGAAAGGGCTTGCTTTTTATGTCTTCAAGTAAATACCGACGGCTCATTTCTAAAACAGCTTGTAGTTGCGCATATTTCGCCGAACCCAAACCGCGCACTCGGCAAAACTCCTGTAATGGCAGATTAAATAACGTTTTCAGATCACCAAACTGCTTGAGCAGATCTCGCGCTAAATCAACAGCCGTCTTTCCCTTACTGCCGATTCGCAAAAAAATAGCTAATAGTTCCGCATTAGATAATCCTTCGGAACCAAGCGCTAAAAGTTTCTCCCGAGGACGCTCCTGTTCGGGCCAAGTTTTTATAGACATAAATCACCTCTTTGCTTTATGATTATTCAGCATTTTTCTGGGTGACGTCCATCAGCACTGTATCTTCAAGCGAAAAATGAAATTTTAAATGCTCATTTACTTGCATGTAAACTGCGCTTTAAACTTTCATTTTTAGCTTGAATCTACAGCACTACTGGACGTCCTCATTAACCGAACAGATCACTGAAATAAATAATTACTTCGCTTTTTTACTCTAAAATGTTATCTTTTCAAACACCATGTTTCATTTACAAAACAAACATATTCTTCTCGGAATCACTGGCGGTATCGCTGCTCATAAGAGCGCCGAATTAATAAGGCTTTTAAAAAAAGACTGCGCCGACGTACGCGTTGTTATGACGCAAGCGGCTAAAGCTTTTATAACCCCCATAACCCTTCAGTCCTTATCCGGACATCCTGTTCATCATGAATTATTTGAAGAAAGAACAGAAAAAACGATAAAGCATATTGAATTAGCAAGATGGGCTGATGTGGTTTTGGTCGCGCCTACAAGCGCTAACTTTATTGCTCGATTAGCTTATGGATTCGCGAGTGATCTATTATCAACGCTTTGTTTAGCAACAACGGCAACAATTGCTGTTGCGCCAGCGATGAATCACGAGATGTGGAACCATACCGCAACTCAAAAAAACGTACAAGCACTTAAGGATAGAAATGTTCATATTTTCGGTCCAGCCTCAGGAAAACAAGCTTGCGGAGAAATCGGCTTTGGTCGAATGTTAGAACCAGAAGATATTTTATTGAAAACGATTGCTTTGTTTCAAGCCGGATGTTTAACCGACAAAAATGTACTAATTACAGCAGGTCCTACGAGAGAAGCTATTGACCCAATACGCTACATAAGCAACATGAGTTCCGGAAAAATGGGCTTTGCCTTAGCAGAGGCTGCGGCTGCTTCCGGCGCAAAAGTAACGTTGATTGGCGGGCCGGTAAATTTAGAAACACCAAACAATGTAGAGCGCATTGATATTATAACAGCTCAAGAAATGTATCATGCTGTAACAGAATCTATTAAAAACATCGATGTTTTTATCGCGGCCGCGGCTGTTTCCGATTATCGCTGTAAAAAAACCAACCCGCAAAAAATAAAATCCGAACAAAAAACTTTAACCATGGAATTTATTAAAAATTCAGATATTTTGGCACATGTCGCCAATTTGCCGAATCGTCCTTATATCGTAGGATTTGCAGCAGAAAGCGAAAATCTAACCTCCTATGCAAAACAAAAACTCAAAAAAAAGAAACTAGTGCTCCGTCAAATCAAAAAATTAGGGTTGTATTATAGCACTAGCTTTAGTT
>CBDVDN010000152.1:0-3596 GCA_965372775.1 uncultured Gammaproteobacteria bacterium | reverse complement strand
AATTGATGCAAAATTAACCAAATTCTTCACTTACCCTGCAATATGGAGAAGATACTTGGATTTTGTTCGTAAAATGACCATGGGTGATGGTTCGGCGTTTACGAATGAATTGCACGAGGTTTCGCCACGACTAATAAAAATAAAAATCTACATTGCTTTCATGGCACGCAATGATCTCTGGTAAAACTGTAAAAAGCGGGGCAAAAGCTGGTCAAAAAAGCGACAATAAATTTTCGTCACTTCAAAATCACTTTTCCTTCGAGCTGATAACCTTTGATTATGCTTTTAGCTCCCGTAAAGCATAAGACAGCTTGTAAAAACAATCAGTTAGCAAGCTGACTTTCGGGCTATAAGCTTTATTTGGTGGTTTTACGGGAGCTAAAAGCATAATCAAATGATACCTTATTGAATATTTAACGTTTTTTAGCGTAAATTTCGACTGTCACTACCTAAATTTTTGAAGTTTTTAAAAAATGGACCGACTGTTGTTAGGTAGTGACAGTCGATTTTTAAATTTGAAAATTTATTTTGAAATATGCTTTATTTCTCATTTTATGTGTTTGCTGAAATAGTATTTATGCCAAGATATGGTAACAGTACACCTTCGCTATTTAGCACACGATATTTTGCAAGCATTAAATGATAACGTCCATCAACATATGTACGCTGAGAAGCAAACACTTCATTTTCTGAATTCAGTAAATCAAGCAAAGTCCGCTTACCAACATGGTATTGCTGCTTATAAGCTTTTGCTGTTTTAATAGCTGCATCACGATGCTGCTTGAATAAATACAACTGATTTTTTGCTGTTTGAAGCGCTTCCCATGACAGCTTCATACTCTCAACAACTTGACGCTGTGTTAAGTTTTTTACTTCATTTGCCTGCTGAATATAATAAGCTGTTTCTTTTTGTCTAGCAAAATCCGATCCACCTCTAAAAAGATTATAATTCATCTCGACCATCGCATACCGGTCATTATTGTCGCCTCTAACGCCATCAATATTTTTTCTGTTATTAGCCGCCAATACAATATCTATGGAAGGATAATTCAAAGATTTAGCAGCACGATTTTGAGATTCAGCAGCAGCAATATCATCATGAGCAGATTTTAAAGTTGGATGATTTGTTAATGCTTGCGCAACAGCAGCAGATTCTGTTTTTGGCAATGCAGAAGCATTTGGTGACTGCAAAGACGATAAACCATTCGGCAATGCCCCTGTCACTTTTTGATACGTAGTTAAAGCATTTTGATATTCATTTTGTGCAGAAAACATATTCGCTTTTGCCAAAGCCAATCGTCCTGTAGCCTGATCAAGATCAGCACGCCGGCTAAGACCCGATCCAGTTCGCTGCTTTATCATGCTAAATATTTTTTTATGCTGATTATAATTTCTAACCGAATAATTCAAAACTTCTTTTTTACGAAGTACATTAACATATGCTGTGATAGCATTTAAAGCAACATCATCCGCAACACCCTGTGTTTTGTACTTTGCTGAAGATAATCGCGCCTTATTTCGATTAACTTCACTGATCGTACCAAACCCATTAAAAATATTTTCACGCAGCATAGCGCCCACTTCTTGACGTGACAAAGTTAAATAACTAAAGTTTGTTGAACTGTTATTACTTTTCTCCTGACCATAATTTGCATATACATCAAGAGAAGGCAAAAACCCGCCTTTTGCCCCCTTTACAGCTTCATTCATTGCTGAAATATTTTTCGCCTGAAATAAAATTGCTGGATTTGAATGAACTGTCCTTAAAACCGCTTGTTTCAGATTTTCTGCTTGCCCACAACCAATCCAAAATACCGCAATGGTAAAAACCAAAATAAAATTTAATAATTTTTTCATAACACACATCCTTTATATATCTAAATCATAAAAAAAAACAAAAAAATAAGTTAACATCAGCTACTGTTCCAAACTGTTTTCCAGCCGATTCTTTGACTAAGGTTATTCCACATCTAAATTTCCATCAGTAATTAATTGTTCGACAATGTCTGCTGCTGTCAGAGTGCCGCCACTTGTTAAATCAATTCCATTAAAATAAATATCTTGAAGTCCGCCGCCGCCATCAACAGACATTGTTGTTTTTGCGCCATCGTAACTAAATGACACATCAAAATCAGCAACTATTCCAACAGCATTTGCACCAGGATCTGCTGGAGTATTTGAATACCCTGTAATAATTTCCGAAAGATCTAGTACATCTCCGGGATCTGACACAGCTTTTGTCGTAAAATCATCAAGTGTTTTTGCTGATCCCGAGGATTCTGCTACGATAATAGAATCGCTACCAGAACCGCCGGTTATTGTATCGTTTCCTTCTCCAGTAAAAAGCATATCATCACCGCCGCCGCCATCAATAATATCAGCGCCAGCACCGCCTTTAATAATATTATCTGAACTATCTCCTGTCAGCGTATCGTCAGCATCAGACCCTGTTAAATTTTCAATGCCAGTCAATGTATCGCCTGTTGCATCTCCACCTGATGCCGTACCCGCATTCAAATCTACATTAACACCTGAAGCAGAACTAGCGTAAGATGCTGTATCACTTCCGGAACCACCGTTCAATTCATCCGCACCTTCACCGCCGATCAACAAATCGCCGCCTTTTCCACCTAACAATTGATCATCTCCACCTTTAGCATCAATCACATCATTATGGTCACCGCCATCTAAAATATTGGCTTTTTCATCACCAATCAAAATATCCGGTCCGCGCCCACCGCTCAAATCTGTTCCATTGCCCGGCGCAGTCAACACAGTTTGTCCAGCATCTTCAAGATTTGTACCTTTACTCTGCGCTGGATCAAAATCATCCGTACTATCTAATGGATTCAAATCGCCTGGTGCAGAATTGTAAGATCGTTCAGTTTCTTCATTACTTGTAGTCCAATCTTTTGCTTCATTTGTATCAATTGGATATGCGTCCCCTGGATCAGTACCGCCACCATATGAAGTAGCAAATACTCTAGCAAATACTTTTTGTTCGCCTAGTTGACCATCAAATGGTTCATCAAGCCAAGCTGTATTCCCACCTATAAATAATGTTTTGTTAATTCCATTAGCAACAAATAAATCAACCGAGGCAAAATTACTTCCGCCTACATCCTGAATTAGATTAACCCCCACTGGTAAAGTTGTATTATTTCCAAAATTCCAATTAGACGGAAATGAGCTAAACGTTCCAGAATCTCCTACATCACCGTTCGGTTTGCTAATTGCCCAAGTTCCATCTTCATAAATCGTTAAAAATCCTTTTGCCGGAATAGAGGAAAGCCCAGCAGCTTGTAACAAATCAATCACAACTAATGTACTGCCATCCTGTCCTACAATTTGAATATCTAATGTATTCATTTCACTAGCGCCAATAGCACTATTTTTTATATTACGAATTTCAATGTAATTTTGATCCGGATTAAGGTCTGGATATTGACCGCCACTTTTTTCTCCTACAGAAGTTCCTATCCCAAAACCAATCTCATTAACAACAATAGCACCAAGTAATGTTGGTTCAGGGTCGTTGTCGATGATCGTTCCTATCCCTGGATTCAAGCCTAATAACGCTCCACCTCCAGTTGGTG
>CBDVDN010000151.1:0-3644 GCA_965372775.1 uncultured Gammaproteobacteria bacterium | reverse complement strand
ATGCCATGCCTTTCGAAAACCAACCGATATATTTATGCCGCGGATGGAAAAAACCAATAAAAGAAGCTTGGGAACAAGGTAAGTTCATGCATATGTAAGCAATAGCCGCATTATTCTAAAGCAATACTTATTATTAACAAATGGACATGAAACAGCTACTTCATGTCACTTTTGGCTGCTTCAGCAAATCTAATATAGCAAAAATCCTACAAAACTTTCAGAGTTTCGCTGATTGAATTTATAATTAACATTACTATACTACAAGCTCATGATAAACAATAATATTTTTGAGGTTAAGAAATGAGCGAAACACAAAATATACAAGATTCTTTCCTAACAATGCTTAGCAAAGAAAAAGTGCCTGTATCAATATTCTTGGTCAACGGCATTAAATTACAAGGTCATATTAATTCTTTTGACAAATACGTTATCCTGCTTAGAGGCAATGTTATTCAAAAAATCTATAAACATGCTATTGCTACAATCGTCCCTGCTTACGAAGTTGCGTTGAATTAATAACATTCTAAGAAATAAAGTAACTATTCAGCGATTTCCAAACTTTGTCATTCCGGAAACAGGGCTATCCGGAATGATGTGGTTTAGAAATCGCTGAATAGTTACAACAAATTTATGTGGATAAAATTATAAAAATTTGTATAGTATAAATGTCTATAAACACTCAAAACTACAATTATGATGAATATAAATAAAAAACGCCTAACAACTATCCTGCAAGATCGCTTTGGATTTGATAAATTTAGAGAAGGTCAATTTGAAGCAATTTCCGCATTGATGGAAAAAAACCGCCTGCTCTGTATTCAACCGACAGGGCATGGTAAATCGCTATTATATCAACTTCCAACCATATTATTAGACGGCATTACGTTAGTCATTTCCCCCTTGCTCGCGCTTATGCGCGATCAATTATTACATCTAAACAAACGTTTCAATATTCCTGCAACCAGCATTAACAGCGATCAATCCGAAATTGAAAACTATGAAGCAAAAAAATCGGCTAAAGAGAGTAAAATTCAAATTTTATTCGTCGCCCCAGAGCAATTAAACAACATTGAACAATTTGAATTTTTATTATCATTACCTATTAGTTTAATTGTAATTGATGAAGCACATTGTATTTCAACTTGGGGTCACGACTTTCGTCCTAGTTATCGACAAATAGTACAATTAGTCCATCATCTGGAACAAAAAAATTCCTCAATCAAAGTACTCGGCTTAACAGCAACAGCAAACCATAAAACAGAAAATGACATTGAAAAACAGCTCTCTGTTGATAAACCACTCATCACTCATCGCGCCAGCATGGATCGCCCTAACATTCAGCTCTCCGTCATTCACGCACAAAATCTAGCACAAAAACTTGCATTTACCGAACAACTAATTACCCAATTAGAAGGCGATGGTTTAATCTATTGTGCAACACGGGAAAACACAGAAATAGTTGCTGAATATTGTCGAAAACGAAATATTAATATCGTCGCCTACCATGCCGGCATGGATCCCAATGAAAAACGTATTCTGCAGCAAAACTTTATCACTGGAAAATACAAAGTTATTTCGGCAACTAATGCGTTAGGCATGGGCATCGACAAACAAGACTTGCGTTTTATCATTCATTTTGATGTGCCAGGATCCATTATTGCTTATTATCAAGAAGTCGGGCGATGCGGCCGCGATGGACTGCCTGCTCATGGCATATTATTATTTGATCCGAAAGACAAAAAAATTCAGCAGCATTTTATAGAATCCGCTCAGCCAACCGAAATAGATTTTCAGCAAATTATCACAGTCGTTGAACAAGCGTCAGAACCGCCTTCCCTGATGACCATAAAAAGACTAACCGGCTTACATCCAACTCGCGTAATTGTTATAATCGCTGAACTTGTCGAACAAAATCTATTACAAAAATCCAAACAAAACGGCTCCCAAGTCTATACGCACACAGCCATACCTTATCACCCCGATTTAACGCGATATAAAAATCAGCATCAAATTAAAACACAAGAATTACAAGCAATGCTGCATTACGGCGATCAAAATGAAACATGCCGCATGTTATTATTGCGCAAAACTCTGAGTGACAATCAAGCGGAAAATTGCGGACACTGTGACATTTGCGCTAAACAATCTTTAAAAACAAATATAAACACTGAAAACGTCCATCTTATTTCAAATTGGTTGACACGGCGTGCGGTTAACACTAAAGCTGTACGCACTAATAATATCTCTGAAGGCATTTCAATATTAGACGGAAAATTAAGGTCACCTCTTTTTATTAATTTCATGCGTAACCGCGCAAAAAATAGCGATGTGCAACCAGCCTTAACAAACGAACTCATAGAACTCATCAAACAGCACTTAAACCTATTAACACAAAAACACCCTTTTGGATCAGTTATGCCAATACCCTCACGCACATGGCTCGCACGAGATCAAATTGCGGCGCTTATTGCACAATACCTTAATGTTCCAGCGTTATTAGGTACATTGACATGGAAAGAAATGCCGACAAACCGTCAAGGCAAACTACTCAACAACGATCAAAGACGTTATAATGTCAGTCAAAAAATGACCGTCACAAGCCAAAGCGCTATACCAAAAGGTGCAATTTTATTATTAGATGATTATACGGGTTCCGGCGCTACAATTAAGGAATCTGCGCGAACTTTGCGAAAAGATGCTAAACTAAGACAAAATATTGTCCCATTCACCATTGCAGTAATTAAATGGCGACTGGGGAACCCGGGAATGATCTAAATATATAGTATTTCAGATAAAGATTTTAAATTTATGCCGCACATCTTGCATTCATCTTTAGACGTTCTTCAATCGACAAAACTCGATGTATAACGAATACACCTGCGTTTTGTCTCAATCAGAACGTCTAAAGCTAAACGCAATCTGCACGACCTAAATTCAAAATCTTTATCTGAAATACTATAAAACATAAAACAAACAATGAAACGATTACAAATTATTTTACTACTCTTTCTAACTTGCTCTGCTCAAGTAGTTTTTCCTGCTGTGATTAGAGGGAATCCTAAAGGCACTGTTACGCTAATAGAATTTTTTGATTACGAATGTCCGCATTGCCAACACATGTCAAAAACCATCGAAGCCTTAATTGTAAATAACACGCAATTAAAAGTCGTCTACTGTGTAACACCAATCTATGGAACACCTTCTTGGTATGCAGCAAGCGCGGTACTCGCTTCGAAATTTCAAAACAAATACGACTTATTTCGAAGTTTATTATTACAGCAAAATACTTTTTTAAATCCGCCTGCTGTTTTAGATCTAGCAAAAAAATCCGGACTAAACATCAATCAATTAGCATCCGATATGCAAAAACCAAAAGTCTTAGATCAAATCAAAAAAAACTTAGCGCTTGAACATGCACTTACCATCACAGAAGTTCCAACGTTCTTAATCAATCGCACAGACAAAAAATCATCTGGTATTTATTTTATTGGGGAAGTCAGTTATACCGACCTACAGCGTGCGATTAATCAATTTAACTAACTCCCACAGCATTTCTTATATTTTTTACCGCTCCCGCAAGGACAGAAATCCAGCAATTCTCAATGAATAGAGAATTCAAGCCTGCCATGGGGTTCCAGCGGACC
>CBDVDN010000150.1:0-3648 GCA_965372775.1 uncultured Gammaproteobacteria bacterium | reverse complement strand
AATTCTAAGAAAATTGAAGAAGCGTCATAGAACTCACCATACCTTAAGAGGATAATTATTAATGTCAGATTCCGTATTGTCGGATAATTTTATGACCGAACTTGAAACAGACGAAATTTCCGTCTTGCCGTTACGTGATGTCGTAGTTTATCCGAATCTTGTTGTGCCGTTATTTGTTGGGCGTGATAAATCAATTAGAGCTTTAGAGTTAGCTACAAAGACTGGCAAAGAAATTTTATTGGTTACACAAAAAATGCCGGATGAAGGAGATCCGAAAGTTGAAGATTTATATAAGGCGGGTACGATCGCAACATTATTGCAATTGTTGAAATTACCGGATGGGACTGTAAAAGTTTTACTCGAAGGTGTTGAGCGTGTTTTGGTTAAAGAATTTATTGATACGCCGGAATGTCTATTTGCTAAAATCGATTCTTTGAAAGCTGTTGCAAAAGATGTTCATCAGGTTGATGTTTTATCGCGTTCGGTTCTTGCTTTGTTTGAGAGATATGCAAAATTAAGTCGGAAAATTCTGCCGGAGATTTTAACGCTTTTGTCCGGAATAGAAGATACTGAACGAATGATTGATACAATTGCAGCACATTTGACGCTTAAAGTTGAAGAAAAACAGAAAATATTGGAAACAGAAGAACTAAGCGATCGTTTGGAAGCATTATTGAGCTATTTGGAAATTGAAATTAATGTTTTGCAAATGGAAAAGCGTATTGATTCGCGTGTTAAACGTCAAATGGAAAAAGGTCAACGTGAATATGTTTTAAGGGAGAAAATGCATGCTATTCAAAAAGAGCTGGGTGAAGCAGATGGTATGCAGCATGAGGTTGAGGAGCTTTTAGAAAAAATTAAAAAGGTGGGACTTTCGGAAGAAGCAAAAGAAAAGGCTGAAGGAGAGTTGAAAAAATTGAAAATGATGGCGCCGATGTCTCCTGAAGCAACAGTTGTTCGTAATTATTTAGATGCATTGTTAGATGTCCCTTGGAAGAAATGTACAAAAATCAATAAGGATTTAATGCGGGCAAAAGAAATATTAGATAATGATCATGATGCATTGGAGAAAGTTAAAGAACGAATTGTAGAATATTTAGCTGTTCAGAGCCGTGTTAAAAAACTAAAAGGACCAATTTTATGTTTGGTTGGTCCTCCCGGTGTTGGAAAAACCTCATTGGGGAGATCTATTGCTCGTGCTACAGGTCGAAAATTTGTCAGAATGTCATTAGGCGGTGTGCGGGATGAAGCAGAAATTCGAGGGCATAGGCGTACCTATATCGGTGCTTTGCCGGGAAAAATCATTCAAAACCTTACGAAAGTCGGTGTGAAAAATCCACTTTTTTTACTAGATGAAGTTGATAAAATGGCTGTGGATTTTCGAGGCGATCCGGCTTCTGCTTTATTAGAAGTTTTGGATCCCGAGCAAAATTATACGTTTAATGATCATTATTTAGAAGTTGACTATGATCTATCGGATGTTATGTTTGTGACGACTGCTAATACGTTGGATATTCCGCCGCCGTTGCTTGATAGAATGGAAGTGCTCAATCTTGCCGGATATACCGAAGATGAAAAAATGAATATTGCTAAAAATCATCTACTTAAGAAAGAAATTAAAGAAAATGGATTAAGGAAAAAAGAGATTGATATTGCAGATGAAGTAATACGCGACATTATTCGTTATTATACGCGGGAAGCAGGTGTGCGGGGTTTGGAGCGTTCGATTGCTAAGATTTGCCGTAAAGTGGTGAAGAAAATTTTGTTAAATAAAGATATTAAGCGAATTGATATACGATCCGATAATTTAGAAGATTACTTAGGTGTGCGCCGTTACCGATTTGGTAAAGCCGAAACAAAAAATCAAATTGGTCAAGCAACAGGTTTAGCTTGGACAGAAGTCGGTGGTGAATTGCTGACAGTTGAGGCGGTGACGATGCCGGGGCAAGGTAAGATTACGATAACAGGGCAGCTCGGGGATGTGATGAAGGAATCTGTTCAGGCAGCTATATCTGTTGTTCGAAACCGCGCAAAAAATTTACGGATTCAGCCGTCCTGCTTTGAGAAAAATGATTTTCATATTCATGTTCCGGAAGGCGCAATACCAAAAGATGGTCCGAGTGCTGGTATTACGATGTGTACGGCATTGGTTTCAGTTTTAGCTGGCATTCCTATCTTGTCGGCTGTTGCGATGACTGGTGAAATTACATTGCGTGGCGAAGTGTTGCCTATTGGCGGTTTAAAAGAAAAACTTTTAGCAGCACGCCGCGGAGGTGTTCAGTATGTTATTATTCCAGAGGAGAATCGGAAAGACTTAAAAGAAATTCCTGACAATGTGAAAGAAGACCTTGATATTCGACCGATGCGCTGGATAGAAGAAGTATTAAATTTTGCGTTGGAAAAGTCGCCTTTTGGAAGACTGAAGACAGAAGGCAAAAAACGGAGCAAGAAAAAAGGAGTGATTAAAGGACGAAAAAAAGGGGAGAAGTAAAGCAGAGATTTTTCGTAAAATTGTTTAAAAAACGAGCGTAATTTTAAATTTTTGTGAAAAATACGTGCAAAATGCAATTACTTCCTTGACAGAGCTTTCATCCTATTGGTATAACACACTTCCTGCTGAATCATTTGGATTATTGCTGAGAGTCAGTTGAGGTTAAAAAAATATTATAGAGTTTATTATTTGATTGATTTTGTAATATTTAATGAATTGTTGAGATCGCGTGAGGTATTATATATCTTGTGCGGGTGTAACATATTGTTATTTAAATTTTTATGAATAATTTAGAGGGTATTTTATGAATAAGACAGAATTAGTGGATTCTATGGCTAGTAAAGCTGATCTTACTAAAGCAGATGCGGAGAGAGCTTTAAATGCTTTTATGTCATGTGTTGAAGAAACATTAGCAAAAGGAGGTTCTGTTGCAATCGTTGGGCATGGTACGTATAAAGTTTCCCCGCGAGCAGCAAGAAAAGGTCGTAATCCTCAAACTGGAGCGGAAATTTTAATTTCAGCTAGTAATCATGTTGGATTTAAAGCAGGAAAAGGATTGAAAGACGCAGTTAATAAGTAATATTTAGAGTATAATACCTTGCGCGGTCATAATTTGCGGTTTCTAGCTTGTTCTTTTCCGCCCCGCGCTATTTTTAAATCTTGGAAATATAAATAACTATTCCCCGCGATTTAAAAACAGCGCAGGATGCCAATATAATTCTTCAAATTATGTCCGCGCAAGGTATAGTTCCCGTTTGCATTTGTTTTTATTGTGCGTGTGGGCTTCCTCAACAAATAAGTTTTGTATCTTTTTGCGTGCCCCCGATTCAGTGGAAAGAGGGTAAATATATAGTGTTTCAAATATCTGGTTTCTGTCTTCTGTTGCAGGGTGCTTAGCTCAGCTGGGAGAGCATCGCCCTTACAAGGCGGAGGTCGGGGGTTCGAACCCCTCAGCACCCACCATAGAGGCATAAGATGATTAAATCTAGATTCGACAATTGAATACGCTCGCAGTAGTATTCAACTGCCGAATTTAGGTTAAAGCTCTTAGCGCTATACCGCGCAAGGTATAAAAAGTTCTGTAAATGTTTTCATGCGGAGCGGTAGTTCAGCTGGTTAGAATACCGGCCTGTCACGCCGGGGGTCGCGGGTTCGAG
>CBDVDN010000149.1:0-3651 GCA_965372775.1 uncultured Gammaproteobacteria bacterium | reverse complement strand
ATAATTTGAATGAAAGACGGCAGGTCTGGCGTTCTTTGTATTTCATCTAAAATCACACCATTATGGAATTGCGCTAAAAAACCTTTAGGATCATTCTCTGCATATTGCCTATTTTCTAAATCTTCGAGATTAATGTAATCATAGGCGGGACAATGATATCGGCAAAAAGTTGTTTTTCCCGACTGACGCGGACCTGTTATCGTAATAACAGGATACTGTTTTAATAGTCGATCAAAGTGTGCAGTAATCAATCTATTTCGCATAATAAACACCATAACTCCTTACAAATCTGGAGTATAACTCCAGATTTGTAAGAAAAACAGTCTTTTTTATAATTTTGTTTTACAAATCTAGAGTGCAACTCCAGATTTGCAAAGAATTGATTGTCGATGGAGTGCGTCAACAATTACGCTGCATCACGATTCTGCCACGCTTCATATATCTCGCTCAACAATTCACTAATTGCTTTACCGATCAGCGTATAATCGTCATCTCCTAAATTCGCCAAAGATATTCTGAACGACCATTCCGGCGCATCAAAACCAGCGCCCGGCAAACATACAGTCATTTTTTCCTTTGCCAAACGAATTAAAAAGTCCGTCAAGGTATAATTAGACGCAACATATTCTGCAAATGCCCGATCGTATTTTTCTTCAATCATCTTACACAGATCAATCAGCACATAGTAATAAATATAATTCGAACCATCCTGCAAACTGATGCCTAATGCACTATGCAAAAGCTCTGCTCGCTTAATCAATACATTATGTATGTTTTTTCTGTACACGCGCTCCTTATCCATCAGCTCAAATAAAGACACCAAACACATCAATGTTTGCTGAGGTCCGGACAAACCGCCCGTATGCGCTAACGCAACGTCCCGACTATCCACCTCTAAACGATCAATAAATTTAATTTTTTCAGGATTAAGCGTAAAAGATTTATATCTTCCGGCTATTTTTGCTTTATCTTCTTCCGGCAAATTTGCAATCAGACGATCTACGACATTCGTTTCATGCATCATCACCACCCCAAGCCGCCATCCTGTCACACCGAAATATTTAGAATAAGAATAAACGCAAATCGTATTTTCGGGCGCTTCATAAGCAAGCGAGCAAAAATCATCAACAAATGTCGCATAAACCGTATCGGAAATAACAATCAAATCCTGACGTTCTGTCTGAATGATTTCTACAATTTTTTCCAATGTTTTATGATCCATACTCATACCGGCTGGATTCGTAGGATTAACTGCAAAAAGCGCTTTTATTTTAGGATCTTTTAACTTCTCCAGCTCCTCATCCGAATATTGCCAGCCTAAATCTTCACGCGCTTTAATATAGACTGGCTTTAACTGATATTCATCCAGCTCTGGAATTTCCAAATAAGGCGAAAAAATAGGTGTCATAATAGCAATATGATCGCCTTTTTTAAGCAGTCTGTTCTTTTGCAAAGAATTAAAAAGATAAACCATCCCCATCGTTGCGCCTTCAGTCGCAAAAACTTCATGTTTGGTAATTTGAGGATTTTTAGAAAAAGAAATGCCTTTATGGCCTGGCGCTAAAATTTGATATAAATAAGCAATAACCACTTGTTCTGTACACGGAAAAACACGCGGCGGCATCGGATAAAAATCACCTAATGCTGCATCGCTCATTTCGAAAACAAATTCATCTAAAGAAAATGAAAAAGATTTTTCCACATAATCTAAAAGATTTTTCAGGAAAATTATTTGTTTTTTATCATCATCCCGATTTTCCAGATAAGCTTTAAACTTATCAGAAATACCCTCGCACTCAAGCCGATAACCTAAATCCGGCGTTGAAACATTCTCGGACGACAAAGAAACCGCAAACTCTATAATTTCATTTAATGCAACTCGCACGGTCGTATTAAAAAAATTCGGATTGCCTCTCCCGCCATTTAACACAGCAGCTTTCTCGCCCTGCTGCCTTCGAATACGTTTTGAATTATGCGCTAAATCTAAAAGAAAAGTTTTAATCTCAAAGGGACTTAACTCGGACAAATTTTTATCTAACATTATTATTTTTCCTCTTATTAAACTAATTCTTTTTTCCACTCCGGTTTACGAAACTGATAAATAATAAACGGCAAAGCCAAACATACAGTAACACCAAATATCAAACCAAAAACGTACACAGTATGACTGCCGCTCTGCAATTCAACCGGCGGAAAAAATCCGACAATAATCGTAACAATCATCGTTAAAATACCGAGACCGGAAATGCCCCAAAGACCGATTTTCCCAAATGGCATTTTATAAGATCTCGGCACATCAGCCGCTTTATAACGCAACCGAATAACTGACAATAACATCAAACTATACATAACCGCATAAATCATAACGGCTAACGCAACAGAAAACCAAAAGGCGATATTAATATTTGGCATTAGCATTAATACGGATGTCACAATACTAATAACAATTGCCTGAATGATCACTAAAGTCGTTGGGACGCCATGCTTATTGACAGTTTGCAGACACGGGGGCAATTCTCCGCTTTCGGCTGTTGCCAATAATCCTTTGACAGGACCAATTAACCAAGCGCTGATTCCACCGATCGCACCCATCACCAGCATGACGCCTAAAATTGGAACAAGCCAATGCAAATGAAATTTTGATAAGAATATTTGAAAAGCATACATAATACCGGAAACTAAGCTAATTTGTTTTTGCGGCACGACAACTGCAATAGAAAGCGAACCCAATACATTAATTAATACATTAAGCGCACAAACAATAAATATTGCTATAGGATAATTTCGGCACGGATTCTTTACATTACTCGCATGATTAGACGACACTTCAACACCGGTAAACGCACGTATAAATCCAATAACTAAAACTAATGTCGCAATATCTCTAAAATTGGGTAATAAGTTACCTTGTGTCAGAGCAAAACTAATATGAACCGGATTACCCTGTAAAAGATAAATAACTCCCAAAGCAATAATAAGCAGACCGGGCGTCACAACCCCCACCATAAACCCTACTGAACAGATTAAAGAAGACATCTTTAATCCTTTCATATTCATAAACGTAAAAAACCAAACAACAAATAAAGAAATTATAATTAAAAACAGCTTGCTATGCGCTAGTGCGGGATCAATCACAAAAGCTAACGATCCACCAACGAAATACAGCATGGAGATTAAGCCGATAATCATATAATTCCACTGCAGCCATGCCGCAACAAACCCCAATTGACTACCGAACGCTTCTCTCACCCAAATATAAATACCGCCTTTTTTAGGCCATCCGGTCGCAAGCTCCGCTGAAGCAAGAGCGACTGGAATGAAAAAACAAGCTGCTGCAATAACGGCAAAAAATAGCATATGAAAGCCCGTTTCAGCAATTGTAGGAAGACATCTAACGCTCGTTGTAATGGCTGAAGAAACCATAATCAGCGCGAATAAACTCATTGTATGACGACTTGTATTTGTTTTTTTATCCATGGCGTGATTCTCTTATTAATTTTCTAACGTTTTATTATTTTGTCCCTGCATCCGCTATTCCGAAAAGCGCGACCTGATAGAAAAGATACTTTTGCTCTGCTTAATTAATGCACAAAGAAAGGTATCCTCTCCATATTTTAGGGTAAACTCCCTATATTCGTGTTGAAATCATCA
>CBDVDN010000148.1:0-3662 GCA_965372775.1 uncultured Gammaproteobacteria bacterium | reverse complement strand
ACAAGCAAAAATCATTATTGATTT
Source organism: uncultured Gammaproteobacteria bacterium (assembly GCA_965372775.1). Taxonomy (GTDB): domain Bacteria; phylum Pseudomonadota; class Gammaproteobacteria; order UBA12402; family UBA12402; genus CBDVDN01. The sequence continues at coordinate 3,638 of CBDVDN010000148.1, read as the reverse complement.
AGCAAAAATAACGCACTGCAACAGCGCTGGCTTATCACTACTAATCGAATGGCAAAAACTCGCTTTAAAACAAAACAAAACGATTCAATTTAAAAATATTCCGGATCAGTTATTAGATATTGCAAAAGTTTCTGGTATCACTGATATTTTAGAAAGCGGCGTAAATTAAGGAACGTGTGCGAAATAACTCCCGCATCTAACGCCCAGACGGCAGGTAGATTGGATGAAATACATCCATGTATTTCATCCAAAACAACGAGCATAGCAGTCTTATGTAAGTTGTTTTTCGAGTGAAGAACGTTCAAAGATACCTGTCAGATGGGATGTTAGATGCGGGAGTTATTTCGCACACGTTCCTAAACTAAACCCTATCCTTCCATTTCCGTAAAACACGAAAAACCTCGATCGGATTTCTAATTTCTTGGTGCGCATATTCACTCACAGCTTGGATAATATTTTCTTCTTCACAGCGCAAAAAGGGATTGACCTTTTTTTCAATTTCAATAGTCGTCGGCAAGGTCGGTAAATTTTGCTTACTCTTTTTCTCACATAATTTTTTCTGCTTTTTAATATCTTGATTATCAGGCTCCACTAATGCCGCAAACCGTAAATTCGGCAATGAGTATTCGTGTGCAGGATAGACTAGCGTATCATCTGGCAAATGACTCAATTTCTGAAGCGATTCATACATGTTTTGCGGCGTCCCTTCAAATAAACGCCCGCAGCCCGCAAGAAACAATGTGTCTCCGCAAAATAAAACGCCCTGCCCATAATAAGCAACATGTCCTTTTGAATGTCCAGGAACATCTAATACATTAAGTTTTAATTTAAGCGGATCAATTGCAATGACATCGCCTTCTTGTACGGCATGCGTCACACCAGAAATTTTTTCATGTTTGGAACCGTAAACTGACAATGAATAATGAGCAGCTAATTTAGAGATACCTTGTGTATGATCCCAATGATGGTGAGTAATCAACACCGCAATAGGCGTTAATTGTTCTTGGTGCAAAAATTTCAAAATGGGTGCCGCATCACCCGGATCAACTATGACACAAGCATTATTATCTTCGGCAATCAACAACCAAATATAATTCGTTTCAAAAGCATTAATCGGGACAATTTTTATCGTCATTAATTAAACGCCCAAATGAAAATATCCTTGAATACCAGTCAAAAACATCTGCATCGCTATTGTAATCAATATCAACCCCATCAACCGCTCAAAAGCTATAAGCCCTCTCTCTCCCAGCCATTTGCTGATAGAAGCGCTGCTAAGCAATAAAAACGTCGCCATTAACCAAGCTATAGCCAACGATACTAAAACTAGCCAAAAATGATGCGGTTGCTGCTCCGCAATCAGCATGACCATTGCCATAGCCGCAGGACCCGCAAAAAGTGGGATAGCTAAAGGCACTAAAAAAGGTTCGCCAGATGTTTTCCCTATTTCTTCTCTTATAGATGGAAAAATCAATCTAAATGCAATAATAAACAATACAAAACCGCCGGACATGCTTAATGCAGCTGTAGAAATCTGTAGCCCCTTTAAAATTGCTTTGCCTGCTATTAAAAATAACAACAAGATAACAAATGCAAAAACCGCTTCGCGGAAAATAATAAAAAACTGCCTTTTAGGCTTAATGCCCTTTAAGGTATTTAAAAAGACTGGAACATTCCCCAGCGGATTCATGACCAAAAATAAAGTTAAAGTTGTGGAATATAAGTTCATCATAATAGCGACAGTATAAAATAAAACTCTACATTTGAGAAACTGCTATCTTAAGCGTTTTCCAATACAACAACAATATGTTAATCTTGTTTTTTTTAAAGAAACATTATCACATTATGCAAACAGACAAACATAAACAATTCGAACAATGGCTGCAGACATCCTCTGGCATTTCTTTATTGCAAGCAGAACAAGCTTGTATTGAACCGTTATGGGAAAAAATATTAGGCGATTACCTGCTTATGCTCGGTCATCCCGCACAAATACCATTGACACAAAACTGCAAGATTAAAAAGAAAATACATTTATCTCCAAATGAAAAAATCATAGGACAAAACAATCTAATCTGTGCAGCATATGAAACGCTCCCCATCATGCCTCATCGAATAGATACAATCTTACTACCGCATACATTAGATTTTGCTTCTAATCCTTATCAAATACTCCGTGAAGTCGAAACAGCCATAACACCAGAAGGACATTTACTGATTATTGGCTTCAATCCGTTTAGCGCTAGGGGACTACGCCGTTTGTTTTCGAGACGCAAAAATAGTTCATGGTCGGGAACTTTTTACTCTGCCTCACGAATAAAAGACTGGTTAAAAGTATTAAATTTCGATGTTATTAGCATAAAACGCGCTGTTTATCGCCCTCCTTTTTTACAAAAACAGATATTTCAACATTTGAAATTTTTAGATATTGTATGCAAAATGCTATTTCCCATATTCGGCGGGGTATACATCATTCTCGCAAAAAAGAAAACTTTTACGCTAACGCCAATTCGAAAACACTGGAAAAAATTACCCAATATTCTCTCAAAAGGTATAATCAAACCAGCAACGAGGAATGCCCATAACTATGAATAAAATCGTTAAAATTTATACAGACGGCGGATGCCGCGGCAATCCGGGAATTGGCGGCTGGGGTGCTGTGTTAATTTATAATGCGCATGAAAAGCAGATTCACGGCAGCCATAAAGACACAACCAATAACCGCATGGAATTAACGGCGGCAATTAAAGCTTTGGCTTCCCTAAAACGTCCCTGTCAAGTAGAATTAACAACAGATTCGCAATATGTCAAAAAAGGCATTACAGAATGGATAAAAAAATGGGAAAAAAACGGCTGGAAAACGGCTAATAAAACACCGGTCAAAAATTCTGACCTTTGGAAACAACTCGTAAAAGAAGTGTCGCGTCATACCGTTAAATGGCACTGGATAAAAGGTCATGCTGGTCATTCGGAAAATGAAAAAGCCGATCAGTTAGCCAATAAAGCTATGGATAAAATCTCATAAAAGTAAGGTAAAAACCATGTCAACTCGTCAAATTGTTATCGATACAGAAACAACCGGCTTAGAATATACACAAGGTCACCGCGTCATCGAAATAGGCTGTGTTGAATTAGTCAATCGCCGCCTCACTGGTCAAACCTTTCATTGCTACATCAATCCAGAACGAGAAGTCGAATCTGACGCGTTTGCTGTACATGGCTTAAGTAATGACTTTTTACAAGACAAACCGTTATTCGCTGACATCGCTGACGAATTTTATGAATTTGTAAAAGGCACAAAATTAATCGCACACAACGCACCATTTGATATCGGATTTCTCAATCACGAATTTAAATTAAACAGTCCGCACATAAAAGAACTTTCTAATTATTGCAAAATATTCGATACACTAAAATTAGCCCGCAAGCTTCATCCCGGACAACGCAACAGCTTAGATGCGCTGTGTAAGCGTTATAATGTTGATAACTCTCATCGCGAACTACATGGAGCGTTATTAGATGCAGAAATCTTAGCGCTCGTCTATTTAGCGATGACTGGTGGACAAACCTCACTGTTTGGCGAACAAAATACCTTACAAACGACAAGCCACTCAACTCAGAAAAAGCGGCTTTCAACA
>CBDVDN010000147.1:0-3663 GCA_965372775.1 uncultured Gammaproteobacteria bacterium | reverse complement strand
ATATTTAGCTGAAATGGCGAATTTAAATTTACGATTCGAGCACAATATTCCAAAAGCCATTGCTTTACTCAAAACGGCAGACTCACATTTACGCAGTTCAGATATTCAAAACATTATCAATGTTCGTAAAATACTCATAAGTGATATCGTCGCGCTGCAAGCCATACCAAAAGTCGATACGTCAGGGCTTTATTTATATTTACAGTCTATCGGGGATCAAATAGATCGATTGCCGCTTGTTAATATAGATTACGTTTCCGCGGCTGCTGCTTCTAAAAATGCTGCCGCAAAAAAACAAGCTGACTTATCATCGTGGAAAAAAGCTTTGACAGCTAGCTGGCAAGGCATAAAACAAGTATTGATAATTCATCATTATAAAAAATCTATTCGTCCAGTATTATCGGTAAAACAGCGTGCTTTGTTAGTGCTTAATCTGCACATTTTAATTACCCAAACTCAATGGGCGTTATTGCACGGACAGAATACTATTTATCTTTCGAATTTAAAACATATTCAAAATAAAATTAAACAGCATTTCTTGCACACTAATATAGCGATTAAACAAATATTGGTTTCTTTGACCGAATTGGGGAAAATAAAAATAGCACCGAAAGTCCCGGATATTAGCGATTCAGTTCACGCGATTCAAGGACTTAATCAAACCGAGATGAAAATAGCTGTGTCCATTGCTCGATCTGATAAGAAAAGCGGGCATGTAGAGGCGCAGCGTGCCGTGTCCTTAATCCAGCCCAAAAATAGGATTGGGGAGCGGGGAATGAAAAAATGAGGCGCATTATTTTTTATTTGATAATCCTTTTTTTTGCTGTCTTAATCGGATTGGCATTAAAAGTTGACGCGGGTTACGTATTAATTGCCTATCATCATTGGACTTTTGAAATGCCTTTATGGTTTGCGGTTATTGCGGGCATTATTTTTTTCCTATTATTACATTACTTTCTTCGTCTTTTTCACGCAGCAAAACGAACACCGCTAAGATGGCATGCTTGGCGAAAAACGCGCCGAGAAAACAAAGCGAGTTTGCTTATAAATTGCGGATTGCTTGAATTAGTTAAAGGAGATTGGGGGAAAGCAGAAACTTTGTTAAAGCAAAATGCAAAATATAGCAGTAAGCCTCTTGTTAATTATTTAGGATGCGCATTAGCTGCACAACATCAGGCAGTTGATGAACGTATGAATTATTATCTAAATAAAGCACGTCAATCCGATAGTAAAGAAAAAACAGCTGTTGATTTATATTCTGCAATTTTACAACAGCATGGTGGGCAATTTAATGCATCGCTTAAAATATTACAAAGACTTCAAAAAAATGCGCCTAAAAATCAGTATATTTTACGGTTATTAAAAGACCTATTGGTTAAACAAAAAGCTTGGAATGATTTATTAAATCTTTTGCCCAAATTAAAAAAATATCGGGTATTAAAAGTGGGCGCTTTAGCTCAATTAGAAGAAGAAATCCATCAAAATTTATTAGCGAGCAAGCAAGACAAGCTAAAATCATTGGAAAAACTTTGGAGAGATATCCCGCGGCAATTGAAAAAATCCTCGAAACTTTTACAAGGGTATTGCAATAATTTATTGGTTTTTGAGCAGGATGAAATGGCCGCAAAATTAATAGCTGAATCTTTAAGTAGACAATGGGATAATAATCTTGTTCCGATATATGGTTTAGCAAAAACCAAATCCCCAGGAAAACAACTAGCAATCGCTGAAAATTGGCTTAAAAATCAGCGGAATAATCCAGAGTTATTATTTGCGCTGGGGCAAATTGCAATACGGCTAACGCATTGGGCAAAAGCATCAGAATATCTGATTGCTAGCTTAAATCTTCAAGAATCACCGAAAACTTATGCGGCTCTTGGATATGTCTATGAAAAAACAGAAGACTTTCAAAAAGCACTGGCGATTTTCAAAAAAGGCATCCATACTATTGCAGATTTTAAGTGAAACGTGGGCGAACTGATGACGCTATATAATGTATTACAATATCCGGATGAACGGTTGCGGTTAGAAGCTGAACCGGTGGTGGAAATTAATAAAGAAATTCAAAAAATCATCGCTAACATGCTGGAAACCATGTATGAATCGCATGGCGCAGGTCTTGCTGCAACACAAGTTAATATTCAAAAACAAATTATTGTCATTGATATTAGCCCTGGGAGAAATCAGCCGATTATTTTGATCAATCCGATTATTATTAAAAAGTCTGAAACCTTAATGAAATTTGAAGAAGGCTGTTTATCACTGCCCGGTATTTCAGCGGTAGTTGAGCGACCGAAAACTGTTACTGTTAAGGCTTTAAACCGAGAAGGCGAAGAATTTATAATTGAATCTGATAGCGATTATCTTTCTGCTTGTCTTCAGCATGAAATTGACCACTTGCATAGCATACTTTATATTGACCATTTGTCTCCACTAAAACAAAAAAGATTAATAAAAAAAATGGAGAAAATTCATAAAAGCACATTGTAAGGATTCTAATCTTGATTACTTCTCCTTTGAAAATTATTTTTGCTGGGACGCCGCATTTTGCGGCAGTTTATCTTAATGCATTAATTCAGGCTAAGCTGAATGTTTATGCTGTATTGACACAGCCGGATAGACCGAAAGGCAGAGGACAGCAATTAACAGCGAGTCCAGTTAAAAAACTTGCGCTGCAGCACGATATTCCAGTTTATCAGCCTTTATCGCTTTCGACTGCTGATTCAAATTTATTACTTCGAGAATTAAATCCAGATTTAATTATTGATGTTGCATATGGATTATTGCTGCCGAAGTCTATTTTAGAGATCCCTCGATTAGGCTGTATTAATGTTCATCCATCACTACTGCCGCGCTGGCGGGGGGCGGCGCCAATTCAACATGCTGTTTTGTTCGGCGATAAAGAAACTGGCGTTACCATTATGCAGATGGACGAAGGATTAGATAGCGGTTCTATTCTGTTACAAGAAAAATGCCCTATTTATAAAACAGATACAACGGTGGATTTATATGATCGTTTGGAAAAATTGGGATCTAAAGTTTTATTAGATGCGATTGAAAAATTACAGCAAGGAGAATTAAAACCAAAACCACAAGAAACTTCCAAAGTGACTTATGCAAAAAAAATCAAGAAGAGCGATGCGAAATTAGATTGGAAGAAATCAGCGGTTGAACTCGAACGTCAAATACGGGCATTTAATCCATGTCCTATTGCATATACGGAAATAAACCAAAAGATTATTCGTATTTGGGAAGCCGCGGTACTAAATGACGACACAAATGAATCAGCGGGAACAATAATTCAAATAAACAAAGAAGGAATCGATGTTGCAGCGGGTAAAGGTATTTTGCGTCTAACAAAAATTCAATTTCCTGGCGGAAAACCTTTGCCGATTAGTGAAATATTAAAAAGCAAAAAAGATTGGTTTGCGGATAATCCTAGATTTATTTGATTTTTTCACTGACAACGATATATTCCAGCAATTCGCAATGAATGAAGAATTCAAGTCTACCATGGGTTTCCAGACTGCCTGCTAATATTTTTCCGCGCTAATTTTTGGGTATTCCCCATAAAACAGCTTCAAAGTTGTTGCATATTTACTCAAAACCCGCAATGCTTTAAAAACGTTAACATAGTAGGAGGCGTTTTGTAGTGAAATCAAA
>CBDVDN010000146.1:0-3752 GCA_965372775.1 uncultured Gammaproteobacteria bacterium | reverse complement strand
CCAAACAATCCAAGCTCTGATATAATTTCTATTATTATATTATGAGGATAATGAAATGCTGTGCCAAATCCAGAATAGTTTTGCCACCCCCCCAAACCACAACCAAAGAAAACAAAGCGGGGAATAATTTGAAACAAACTAATCTTCAAGAACATTAACCTATCGTATACAGACATTCCGCCGCCATATTGGCTCAATAAAATATGCATACGCGATAAAGTCACCGGCAATACGTGCAATAAAGAATAAAAAAACAGTATAATGCTTATTAAACCCGCCAACAAGCTCGCCTTAAAAAATTTGCGCATAAAAAATAATCTCTTATTTTTTATGCGCAATAGCAATAGCAGTGGAAGCATTGAAAATAAAGCTGATAATAGGGCTGTTCTATTTCCAACATGTATTAAGGCATAAAAATATACCATTACGAAAGCAACAAAAAGAACACTTTTCCACTTTTCTGTTTGAGAGAATTTGAAAATAGCTATAGTTGCCCCCAAACTCACAATACTTCCAATCCCTTGATAATTTCCACCCCAAAAGTTAAGCGTATATCCCAATTCAGGTGGATACATTATTTCGAAATATAAGACTGCGAAAACAAATACTATACTAGCAAAAAAGATGTTATTTATAAATCGTTCTATATTATCTTTATCTCTAACAATTAACATCAAAACACAAAAAACCGGCAAACCAATTCTTCCGATTAAATTTAATAATCTAAATAAAGCGTTCGTTAAATTCGGGCTCCAAACACAACTCAACAAAGCATAGGATGAAAATAAAGCAAACAATAACAAACCAAATAAAGCGGGTTTTTTAATAGAATTATTGCTTTTAAAATAAACTGTATAGATCCTAAAAATCGCACCGATCAGAACTAATATGCCTAAAAAAACGGTTATATCCATGGGGAAGTTTTTAAATATTTTTGCAGCTTTATATCTGCCACTGATCATAAACACCACCAGCAAGCCCTCAAAAGACATTATTGTAGATATTATATTTTTCAACATATTATATGTGTATTCGATACATAGCAAAAACAAAGCAATACAATATCAGAATGAATCAAAAAAAACAACACAAATTGCCATGTTTTCAAACAATATCTCTTTGTTCGCCAAGAATTCATGGTATAATGCGCAATCAATATTTCATTTGCAAACTCAAATATAATAAAATTCTTCCGAAGGAAAACTATAATGCCCAACCAACATCAAATCTGTACGCGCTGCATCATGGATGCTAGCGATCCAGACATAACATTCGATAAAAATGGACATTGCAATCATTGCGAAAGCGCTTTAACTAATTTAAACACAAAATGGCTGCCAACAAAAACTGGACAACAAAAACTCGCCCAAACCATTAAAAGAATTAAAGATCAGCAAGGCAATAATAAATACGATTCCATCATTGGGCTAAGCGGGGGCATCGACAGTTCTTATTTAGCTTATTTTGCAAAAACAAAATTAGGACTTAATCATTTAGCTGTTCACATTGACGGCGGATGGAACTCAGATGAAGCAGTTAGCAATATTGAAAATTTAACAAAAAAACTAGGGATAGACCTTTATACCATAGTTGTTAATTGGCAAGAAATGAAAGACTTGCAGCTTGCTTTCTTTAAAGCCTCTGTCGCCAACCAAGACATACCGCAAGACCATGCTTTTTTCGCAGGACTTTACAATTTTGCCATTAAAAACAATATAAAATATGTTTTAAGTGGTTCTAACTTTGCCACAGAATCCATTCTGCCAACATCATGAGGCTATAATGCAATGGATGCGAAATACTTGTTAAGTATTCATAAGCATTTTGGGAAAGAACTTTTAAAAACTTACCCTATCGTCAATTTTTACAGATATTTTTTTTATTATCCTTTTGTAAAGCGGATGAAAGTGATAAAACCATTAAATTACATGAATTACAACAAATCCGAAGCTATAAAAACCTTAGAAAAAGAAATGGCCTGGAGATATTATGGCGGAAAACATTACGAATCCAGATTCACAAAATTTTTCCAATCGTATTATCTCCCCACAAAATTTGGATATGACAAACGTCGCGCTCATCTTTCCAGCCTTATTGTGGCTAATGAAATTTCAAGAGATGATGCCTTAAAAGAAATAGCTATCCCTTCCTATGACCCCAGCACTATTAAAAATGACATTGAATTTGTCGCCAAAAAACTTGGCGTAACCACTCAAGAATTTGAAGACCTTATAAAATTACCCAACAAAACCTATAAAGATTATAAATCAAATAACAAATTAATAAAATTTTCAAAACGCTTATTAAGATCTTTTAAATCTATATTAAATCCCTTACTGAGATTAACGAAATGATCATAATAATTGATTACGGTGTGGGCAATGTAAAGTCCATTATGAATATGTTAAGAAAAATTGGCTGTAACAGCAAACTTTCAAACAACATAGAAGAGATCAAAGCTGCCAATAAAATAATCCTCCCTGGCGTAGGGGCATTTGATGCGGCTATTGCTCAACTCAATAATTGTAATTTAGTTGATATACTCAATGAAAAAGCATTAGAAAATAAGACCCCTATATTGGGTGTTTGTTTGGGGCTTCAGCTTATGACAAAAAAAAGCGAAGAAGGTGAATTGCATGGACTCGGATGGTTTGACGCCGAAGTAAAAAAATTTAATTTCGATGGAATTTCTCTCGATAAAAAACTCCCGATCCCTCACATGGGATGGAATAAGGCAGCCCCTGTTACAAACGACCCTCTTTTCAAACAGTTATCTGAAAATGCTAGATTCTATTTTGTTCATTCATATCATGCAGTCTGCCATCAACCTGAAGATTCTTTGGCCTCATGTTTATATGGATATAAATTTACTTGCGCTCTTAAAAAAGACAACATTTATGCTGTTCAATTTCATCCAGAAAAAAGCCATAAATTCGGCATGCAGCTTTTAAGAAATTTCGCGGAACTCTAACAATGTATCAACAAAGAATTATCCCATGTCTGCTGATCCATAAACAAGGCCTTGTAAAAACAATCAAATTTAAAAATCCCGTTTATGTCGGCGATCCCTTAAATGCTATCCGGCTATTTAACGAAAAAGAAGTCGACGAGCTTATCGTTCTGGATATCGATGCTTCGCGAGAAAACAAAGAACCCAACTATAATTTCATAGAAGACATAGCAAGCGAATGTTTTATGCCGCTTTGTTATGGCGGCGGAATTAAAACGATAGATCAAATACGTAAAATTTTTTCGCTCGGCGTTGAAAAAGTTTCGCTTAGTTCCGCAGCACTTGAAAATCCAAAACTAATTATAGAAGCTTCTAAAATCTTTGGAAAACAATCTATTGTAGTAGTTATAGACGTCAAAAAATCTATTTTAGGAAAACCATTGGTATACACTTATAATGGAACAAAAAACAATAAAAAAGATGCTGTGGTTTGGGCAAAAGAAGCTCAAGATTTATTGGGGGCGGGAGAAATAGTCATAAACTCTATTGATCAAGATGGAATGATGAAAGGATATGATATTGAGTTAATTTCAAAAATAACAAAACAAATTGACACGCCGGTCATCGCACTTGGCGGGGCAGGAAGTTTAAATGACATAAAAGACGTAATACACAAAGCAGATGCTTCTGCTGCCGCTGCCGGAAGTCTATTTGTTTTTACTGGAATCCACAACGCCGTCTTAATTAACTACCCGAAACGAAAGGAGAGAGAAGCAATCTTAGAGCCCGTTTAAAATCTTTT
>CBDVDN010000145.1:0-3777 GCA_965372775.1 uncultured Gammaproteobacteria bacterium | reverse complement strand
TCATAAAAAGTTAATGCGGATGGAAGGACGTAATTCGTTCGGCGTTTACACATTTGCCCTTCACCAGTAGAGAGCCACGTATAATTTACGCCAAGAGCCTCAGCAATTTCAAAGCTAAATCTTGAGGTTTTAATGTTTTTTGAACACAAATATTGGATGACTTGAGGTTTAACCTTGATAAGCCTAGCCAGTTCTGATTGGCTAAATTTTGTAGAGCGCAAAGCCATTTTAAGTCGAAAAGAAAGAGTGTTTTGGTCAAAATAATTTCGATCTCCTCTGTCTTGAGAAAATGTCTCAGCTCCTGAAATTGAGCATGTTTTTATTATGCCGCTCATACTAAGTCCTTAAAAAATGATCATTGCTTGTAATTATTGCAAGTATACATACAAAAAAACATTAAACAAGTACAAATTTTTTGTAATGCTATTTTTGTCGGTCTGGCTATGATGCCCTGTTATATTGGGATTTAATTTTTTCCACGGGGCGATTTTTTTAAAAAACAAGCAGATCAATGGATATAAAATAAAAAAATACTTGACAAATTACAAAAAAGTTTGTAATTTTGTTGTGCGTCAATAGTAATTAAATTTACATTTGACCACTTAGGCAACTTAAAATCTCAAGGATTTGAATAATATGGGTGGCGAAATCAAAAGTAGTTTCTGTTTTGACGGAATAAAACCAAATTTCTTCGGTCAAGGCGGTTTTATATTCAAAACCGACACTATCTCTTTTACAGAGCGCGAAACAGAATGTCTCATCTATTTTATCTTAGGCATGACTGCCAAACAAAGTGGTAATGCAATAATTCTGTCATCAAAAACTATAGGGAATCATGTAGCAAATATCAAAAGCAAATTAAACTGCAACAACCGTTATCAAATTATTATAAAAGCCTTAATTAACGGTTTCCAAATAAAAGCTTTACTTAAAAAAATGAGGGTATTTCAAAAAACACTCTAATTGATAAAACCACCGTATTTTTTACGGTTAAATTTAACTTTATTAAAAGATAAAAGGAAATAAAACAATGTTGATACTTACAAGGAAAGAGGGTGAAAAAATAATTATATATGACAATATTAAAATAGTGATTTTATCTAACAAAGGGGGCGGTGTACGCATAGGGATAGAGGCTCCAGATGGTATACCTATTCATAGGGAAGAAGTTTATAACCGTATAAAACAGGAAAAAGAAGCCATGTATTTTGAGCCAATGGATATTGATTAATTGGAAGAAAGATATTAATTCATAGTGTTACAAAGTAATTTTTAAGGAGATAAGCAAATGAGCAATCAAAAATATATAAACGAAAGCGATGTGTTGGTTATAGGTGGTGGAATGGGAGGTTTATATGCAGCTAATGCAGCAGCAATGCATAATTCAAACATAAAAGTCACTTTGCTAACAGCTGATGAACTTGGTTCTGGCGGATGTTCAAAAAGAACTCACGGTATTAACGCAGCCATGAACCCAAATGATAGTGTGGCTCTACATATAAAAGATACTCTTGAAGGCGGCGGTGAAATTAATGATAAAAATTTAGTTAATGTTTTGTGTAGTGAGATCATTGATAGAGTCAAAGAGCTGGAAAGCTGGGGAATAGAATTAGATAAAGATGAAGGGGGGGGGTTATGATGTTGGTACTTATGGAGGCAGCACAAACAGTCGTAGCGTTCACAGGTTCGATATTACAGGTTTGCAAATAGTGCAGATTCTAGTTCAACGATCTATTTTAAATGGTGTTCATATTAAAGAACATCGATGGGGAACAAAATTGATTCATGATGGAACGCGATGCCATGGGGTAATAGCTTTTAATAAAGAAACAGGGGAAGCTGAAACTTATTATGCCAAATCAGTTGTTTTAGCTACCGGAGGAGGCGCTTGTGTTTATCCGATTGCATCAATTAGTTTTGATAAATTAGCATCAGGAATATTGATGGGATACGAGGCTGGATTGCCTTTGGTGGATATGGAAATGGTTCAATTTCATCCTACGGGTGTGTTAGTAAAAGGACATCCGTTGAATGGGTGTTTGCTTGAGGAAGAGATGAGAACTCAAGGCGGAGTACTTCTAAATCGTGATGGTAAAAGATATATGTTCGATTATGACTCTCGCGCAGAATCAGCAACAAGGGATATAGTAGCAAGAAGTACTTATTTAGAAATCATGAACGGCAGAGGCACTGACAATGGTGGTGTAATGTTTGATATTTCCAAGTTTAGTAAAGAAAAAATTAAAGCAAGATTTCCGCAAACCGTTAAAAGACTTAGGGCTTGTGACATCGATTTATTAAAGCAGAATCAAATCGAAATTAGTCCTACAGCGCATTTTTTAATGGGCGGATTAGAAATAGATGAAAATGGTGCAACGGGCTTAAAGGGATTGTTTGCCTGCGGTGAAGATGCTGGAGGAATTCATGGAGGTAATAGACTTGGCGGCAATGGTGTTGCTGATGCTTTAGTGTTCGGTTACAAGGCCGGAGTTTTTGCTGCGAAACATGCTGATAAGGTTTTAATACAAACAGGATTAAAGGATAATGCAAAAATAAATTATTATGATTTAAGTACTTCAGAAATAAAAAACATTGACCAAGGATTAAAGCAAATTATGTGGGAAAATGTTGGCTTGGTCCGAAGTAAAGATGGATTAACAAAGGCACTGAATTATTTGGAAAAGACAAAAAAAAATTTCCAGCAAAACATTAAGGACTATGATGTTAAATCAGGGTTAAATTATCCGTCTAATTTAATTAGTGGAAAAACATTAATGTGGAAAATGCAATTAGCAACTTTAATAGCCACATCTTCATTGTTGCGTGAAGATTCAATTGGGGCGCATTATAGGTTAGATTTTGATAATAAAATTAAAAATGCGAACAAATATAACACCACAATAACCAAAAAAGGTTGCGATTTTATAATTGATCGCAAGGCGAAATAAATACTAAGGATAGGGAGCTAAAGTTATGAGTAGCAAAGATGTTGTTGTTATCATGGGATATAATAATACTAGGATAGATGATGTTGCGGTTATTAAAAATAAAGTAAATAAAAAATTTCTTGCTACATTGCTTTTGTGTCAACCGAACATAACAGATAAGGACAAGAAAGCGGCTGATCATGTTTTAGATGTTTCTTTGATTAATATTGAAGAAACTCTTGATGTGCTAGAATCTTGGCGAAAAGAAAATAATAAAAAATTCATAGCTGTACTCCCTTTTTCTGACAAGGGCGTTCCTATTGGGGCTGAATTTGCTAAGAAATATTATCTGTTTGGCGATTGCCATGAGAGGGCTGCCGCATGTTTACACAAAAATTTATTTCGGAAACATGAAGCGGAAGAAAATAATTTGCCGCAATGGTCTAAAAAACCATCCTTTCATTTGGTTCGCTCAAAAGAAGAGGCATTAAGTATTCTAAAATATTGTAAGAAAAAAATGTTTATAAAGCCAACTAGCGAGGGGAACAGTAGAGGTTGCATTGAAATAAAATCACCAGACGATCTTTTAAAAAATTGGGATATGCTCGAAAATTATATATCAACTGGAATAATAATGGAGGAATATATAGAAGGGAGGCAATATAGTCTTGATGGTATAGGAAGTTTTTTTTGGGTTACAGAAAAAGAAACTTCAGATCATGTGAAATTTAGAGGAGAAATACAGGATATAGTTCCGGCTCCTCTAAACAATAAGGTATATAATCGTTTAAAAAAAGCTGGAGATATCACAGCTGACGTGTCTGGAAAGTTCGCGGGGTTATTTTTCGGG
>CBDVDN010000144.1:0-3806 GCA_965372775.1 uncultured Gammaproteobacteria bacterium | reverse complement strand
ATGGACTCTGCTTTTCTGATTTGATGATGAATGCAGAATGCGTTTTTGAGTATCATAATGAATGATTGAGGCATGAATGCTGTTTGTGCCTTGTCGGGCATAAGCATTTCCAATAAGTATTGCAAGATGCTGTTGAGGGAAGAATTTGATAATTTTTGCCTGAGCATTTAAAGCTGGTTTGCTCTTCGATGTGATCGTTTTAAATGTTGCAGGGCAGCCAGTGTCTATCATGAGAATAATTTTATTATGTTGGTCGTGATGGGTTATAATTTTATCGCCTTTTAGTTCGGAGTCTTCGTTTTTTGCATCAACATGTCCAATATAAGTTGTTATTCTTTCTTTGTAGTTCATGTTTACGCTGTCTGCAGTTATTTTGAGCTGTGCAAGTAAGGGCGGTGAGATGAATAGTATTAGAATTGTAAGAATGAGGCTAATCTGTCGTGTTTGCGAGATGCCTTTATTTTGCCTTTTTGAGTTTTGAGTCATATTGTCCTTGTGCTTTTGAGAGGAGTTTGACATAACCTTTGTTTAAATCAGCAGTTAATCCTATTGCATGAACGATTGTGCCGGGCTGTATGACTGTAACAGGTTTGTGTGTGATGGCAAAAGAGCGATCGGGAAATAGAGTTATTTTGCTTGTTTTTAGCGTGATATTTCGACTGTTTTGTCCATGAATCTGTCGGATATGAACATTATCTTGAAGTGTGATTTTTTTTAGATTATTGAAAGTTGTGCCGTGTAGCGCATGAATGTGCCAAGCCGGTTCATTTTTGTTATGAATAATGACAAAAGGTTTGTCGATATTCATTTTATTATCCACTGTGTAGCTGACAATTTTGGGAGAAATAAGAATGCTTTTAGGTTTGCCGAGCTTGCTCATTTTTACGCCGTAAACATCCGTCATAAAGGCATTGGGCGTATTGGGATTGTTTCGTCCGTATTTTAAATGTTGTGAAGAGAAAAAAATCCAAGTGGTAAATAATCCAATAATAATTAAGATGATAAGTGCTATGAGTTGTTTTTTAGTGAACATAATTTTTATTGTAAGAAACTGTTGTACATATAGTCTAAAGTGCCTTGCGCTTTCATGATGAGATCACATACTTCGCGCACAGCGCCTTTTCCTCCGGGTTGTGTTGTGACCCAATCAGCATGATTTCGAATGAAAGGCTGTGCGTTAATCGGTGCGATTCCAAGTCTAGCACGACGAATTAATGCTAAATCTGGTAAGTCATCACCAACATAAGCGACTTGTTTGTCTGTTAGATTTAATTTCGTTAATAAATCTTCGTAAGCTGGGATTTTATCAAGATTTCCTTGGTAGACATGTTCAATACCTAAAGATCGCATACGGGCGGCTACAGTGTTGGATTGTCGTGCAGTAATGGCTGCAACGATTATGCCGGATTTTATGAGTAATTTCATGCCGATACCATCTTGGCTGTAAAAAGCTTTAATTTCAATTTCTTCATCCGTTAGATAGAGGCTTCCATCAGTTAGCACACCATCAACATCAAAGACGACGAGTTTAATGTTTTTAGCTAGATCAAGAATATTTTCCATATTTATACTACTCCGGATTGTAAAAGATTGTGAATGTTTAAAGCGCCGACAAGTTTGTTTTCATCGTTAATGACTAATAAGCCAGTAATTTTTTTCGATTCCATTAATTGCAGCGCTTCGACCGCTAATAAATCTGCTGTGACCGTTGCGCATTGCTTCGTTATGATTTGACCGATAGGCGTCGTAAGAAAATTAATGTTTTTGTCTAATGTGCGACGTAAGTCACCATCTGTAAAAATACCAACTATTTTATCAGATTCATCGACAACAGCCGTCATGCCTAGACTTTTTTGCGACATTTCGATCAGCGCATTTTTTACCGACTCACTTTCATGAACTTTTGGTATTTTATTGCCAACAAACATAATATCGTTGATACGTAACAACAGTCTGCGACCTAAACGACCGCCAGGATGTGAAAGCGCAAAATCTTCTTGTGTAAACCCGCGGGCGTCTAATAAAGCAATGGCTAGCGCATCGCCCATAACTAAGCTTGCTGTGGTGCTTGATGTCGGAGCTAAGTTTAATGGACAGGCTTCTTTATCAATGCTTATGTCTAAATAAACATTAGCTTCTTGGGCTAATAATGAGTTTGTATTTCCAGTGAGCGTAATTAAAGGAATGCCAAGTCTTTTAATGATAGGTAGAATTGTTAATATTTCTTGAGTTGTGCCGGAATTAGAAATGGCTAAGACAACATCTTTTTTTGTGATCATTCCTAAATCGCCATGACTGGCTTCGCCCGGATGAACAAAAAAGGCTGGACTGCCAGTACTGGCGAATGTTGCAGCAATTTTACGTCCGATGTGTCCGGATTTGCCCATGCCGATGACAATGATGCGTCCTTCACAATTTAAGAGGTATTCACAAGCCGTAGCGAAGGTGTTATTAATTTGTTGAGAAAGTTTTCTAATTGCTTCAAGTTCGGTTTTTATAACAGCTTGGCCAATCTGGCAGAATTTTTCAGTGTTGTGTTGTGGCATATTGTTTTTTACCCGTTTACGACGTTTTTGTAGGTTTGGCTAAGCGCCCATGAATTAGCTAAATAATTTTTAATTAAGCTCTGGTTTTTACTTGAAAAAAAAATTATGATTTACACATTAAGCGTAGCCCAACGAACGTGTTGGGCTGCGCTTAATGGATAACATTGCAGTTTTATTGCAACTCAAATAAAAATACCAAATTAAGTGATTTTTAATTCCTTTCTTGGCGCTTAGCCCATTAACCTACATTTTTATAGGGCGACCGCAAGGGTCGCCCTACAATCATGGTAGAGCGACACCGCCAAGGGTCGCCCCTACAATCATGGTAGGGCGACACCGCAAGGGGCGCCCCTACAATTTTAAGTTTTGTACCATAGCATAATCCGTTAATTTTTTCCACTTATTAACGATATAGCAGAATAATTCTGCTGTTTTTTGTGCGTCATATAATGCTGTATGCGCTTCTTTATCATCAAATTGAAGTCCAGCTCTTTTAACCGAAGTTGCGAGGACAGTGTGTTCCAAAGCTAGACCGGACAGTGTTGCTGTATCAAATGTTGTGAATGGGTGAAAAGGATCTCGTTTATAGTCACATCGTTTTACAACCTGTTTCAAAAAACCTAAATCAAATGTTGGATTATGCCCAACTAGTATGGCGCGGTGGCATCCATCAGCTTTCATGGCTTTGCGAATAGGTTTGAAGAGTGTTTGTAAGGCTTCTTTTTCTGAAACAGCAAAGCGAAAGGGGTGATAGGGATCGATGCCGTTGAATTCTAAGGCGTCTTGATCTAAATTTGCCCCTTCAAATGGTATGATATGACAGTGATGAGTTGTTTGGGGTTTTATAATGCCATTTTCATCAATTATGAGGATGATAGCGGCAATTTCTAATAAAGC
Source organism: uncultured Gammaproteobacteria bacterium (assembly GCA_965372775.1). Classification (GTDB taxonomy): domain Bacteria; phylum Pseudomonadota; class Gammaproteobacteria; order UBA12402; family UBA12402; genus CBDVDN01. The sequence goes on along the minus strand of CBDVDN010000144.1, from coordinate 363 downwards.
ATCTGTTTGAGCATTAAATCCAGCAGTTTCAATATCTACGACAATGGGGAGGTAGCCGCGAAAGCGCATTGCCATTGGTGAGGAAGAAGATGTTTGAGGCATAAAAAATATTCCTGTATTTGAAAGCCACTTTATCATATCATGTCGCATTAAAACAATTATAACATTTTGGAAATTTTGGAAATCATGAAATTTGATATGGACACTAAAAAACTGACTCGAAAAATTATTTGGGTAATAATTTTATCCGTTTTGTTTTATATGCTTAATAATCTAAAAAATATTTTTCTGGCGCGCGTATTAGGAGCGTCATATTATGGTGATTTTTCTGTTGCATTTAATGTCATATCCATATGCGCAGTC
>CBDVDN010000143.1:0-3858 GCA_965372775.1 uncultured Gammaproteobacteria bacterium | reverse complement strand
CCCGCGGTCAAGCTTCGGGATGACGAGAAATGGATAATTTGACCACACTTTTAATCGCACCCACATACCCATAGCAATTTCTTTAAAAAAATTGTAATATCTTGTCATGCTCAAATAACAAATCAGGACAGCACCCATGAAAGACATCATTATCGCGCCCTCTATTTTATCTGCAAATTTCGCGATACTCGGCGAAGAAGTCAAAAACGTTTTAAATGCTGGCGCAGACGTTATTCACATAGATGTTATGGATAACCATTATGTGCCAAATTTAACAATTGGACCCGTCGTTTGCCAAGGACTACACAATTACGGCATTACCGAACCCCTCGATGTTCATTTGATGATTAAACCAGTTGATAACATTATTCCCGCCTTTGCAAAGGCTGGCGCAACATGTATTACCATTCATCCTGAAGCAACAGAACATGTTGATAGAACATTGCAATTAATACATGAACAAGACTGTCAAGCCGGCTTAGCGCTTAATCCAGCAACCCCCTTGAACGTTTTAGATTATGTGTTAGATAAAATTGATCTTATTCTGATTATGACCGTTAACCCCGGTTTTGGCGGACAAAAATTTATTCCATCTATGCTCGATAAAATTAAAGCAGTACGCAAACTTATTGATCAAAACGATCGTACCATTCGTCTTGCTGTAGATGGAGGCATTAACACAGAAACGATTTCAGACGCAAGACGCGCCGGTGCGGATTTCTTTGTGGCAGGTTCCGCTATTTTTGGCAAAAAAGATTATCAGAAAGCTATTTTAGATTTACGCGAACACCTTAAAAACTCATGAAAATAACTGATTTATCTATTGGAAATAAAGCAAAAATCATCGGATTCAACCAAGGCGCTGCAGCTTATCGCCATAAATTAATATCGATGGGATTAATAGCCGGAACAGAATTCACTTTAACACGCATTGCACCACTAGGTGATCCAATTCAAATATCCGTTCGCGGATTTTCATTGGTTCTACGTAAAAAAGAAGCGGAACTGCTTCTTATCGAAATAGTAACAACATGAAAAAAACGCTAACAATTGGTTTAATCGGCAATCCGAACTCCGGAAAAACAACACTATTTAACGCCTTAACTGGCTCAAGACAATATGTTGGAAATTGGTCTGGCGTTACAGTCGACAGAAAAAGCGGTTACTTTGAACATGATGAGCATCTCATTCAAATTGTAGATTTACCAGGCATCTATAGCTTATCGATTCCAAGCGAATCCGGATCACTCGATGAACGCATTGCCGTCGAATATATTTTATCCAATCAAGCCAATCTTATTGTTAATGTTATTAATGCAAATAATCTCGAACGCAATTTATATCTCACAACACAACTGCTCGAACTCCAAATACCCGTCATTTTAGCCGTAAACATGTCAGACATTGCAAAAAAACATGGCTCAATAATTGATTTAGAACAACTCTCACAAACGCTTGGTATTCCAACTGTCGCTCTTGTTTCAACAAAAAAAACCGGCTTACCTGAACTAAAAAATGCAATCATTCATGCCGCATCTATTAAAAAAAGCAGCTCACAATTCATTAATCATTGTCCAAAAATTGCAAGTACAATAAAAAACCTAACAGATAAAATCACACAACAAAATCAAGAATTCCGCCATGCTTATTTTTTAGCAGTTCGTTTATTAGAAGGCGATAGTTTAGCGCTTAAAAAAATAAATTCAGAAACACAAAAATTTATAAAACAGCAGCAAGAACACCTTTCAAAAACACTTAACGAAGATTGTGATATTTTATTAGCTGACGCGCGTTATACCGCTATCCATGAATTAGTCGAAAAAGTTAAAAAAACAACGCCTATAAATAAAACCTTAACCACTTTTTTAGATCGTATTGCGCTAAACAGACTGCTCGGTATTCCAATTTTTTTATTTGTCATGTATTTAATGTTTTTATTTACTATTACAATAGGCGGCGCATTTCAGGATTTCTTTGAAATTAGCAGTAACGCTGTTTTTGTACAAAGCACAGCACATCTCTTAACACATTGGGGTGCGCCAAATTGGTTAATCACTCTCCTTGCCGCTGGTCTTGGAAAAGGTATTACAACAACACTAACCTTTATTCCCATTATCGGCAGTCTGTTTTTATTTCTTTCATTTTTGGAAAATTCCGGCTATATCTCAAGAGCCGCTTTTGTAATTGATCGTTTCATGTCATCCATCGGCTTGCCGGGCAAATCTTTTGTGCCGATGATTATTGGATTCGGCTGTAATGTTCCAGCTGTCATGGCAGCCCGCACATTAGAAAACAAACGCGACCGCATATTAACCATCATGATGACGCCGTTCATGTCGTGTGGCGCGCGCCTTGCTGTTTATGCCATATTTACTGCTGCATTTTTTCCAAAAGGCGGTCAAAACATCGTCTTTTTACTCTATTTTATCGGCATTCTTATGGCGATCTTAACTGGATTTGTTTTACGTAAAACTATTCTGTCTGGTCAAAAAACACCGCTCATCATGGAAATGCCGCCCTATCATCTGCCGACAATACGAAATCTCATTTTCCCCGCTTGGCACAGACTTAAAGCGTTCATCTTTAAAGCCGGCAAAATAATTATTCCAGCTTGTCTGCTGCTCGGTGCACTCAATACAATTAATATCAAAAGCACTGCAAACGTCAATCAAATTGATCAACTCAATCAACAATCTTTACCTGCTGTAATAGGACAAAAAATCACTCCGATTTTTTCACCTATGGGCATCAAAAAAACGAATTGGCCGGCAACAGTTGGTCTAATCACTGGCGTTATGGCTAAAGAAGTCGTCGTTGCAACGCTCAATACTCTCTATGCTCAAACTGGACAACTCAAAACGCCAAAGGGGAAAACACCCTTCTCCCTTCGAAATGAATTGGATAAAGCATTTTTGTCGCTTTCAACTAATTTCTCTCATCTTTTCACTTTGAATATCTATCACCGCTTAACTAATCCCCGCCCCCATCAAGCTCATTTGCTCAATCAAAAAATCTACGGACAAATGTATCAGCGTTTTGATGGTCCGATCGGCGCTTTTGCTTATCTATTATTCGTACTGTTATATTTTCCCTGTATTGCAACCGTAGCGGCTATCAGACGAGAATTAAATTGGGGCTGGATGATGTTTTCTGCGGTTTGGACTACTGGCATTGCTTATTGTGCGGCTGTTTTATTTTATCAAACAGCAACTTTTTATCGGCATCCGATTAATTCGATTCTATGGGTACTAGGTATCATTATTGCATTGACCGCGACCATATTTGGGTTACGACATTCAAAATAGATTGGTATTGCCAAAAACTTTTGGACGTAAGGGTTGGGCGCCCGCAAAGGGCGCCCCTACAAGAGATTCACACGTAGGGGCGACCCTTGAGGTCGTCCAACCCTTACGCCCAATGTTATACCCCAATAAAGAGGAAAGCTTTATGACAACAGCACTAACTTTACAGGAATTAAAAGCCTATTTGCGTGAAAATCGCGCGGCAAGTCTATTTGAATTAACTATACACTTTAATGCTGATCCAGACAGTGTAAGAGATATGCTAGAACATTGGATTCGCAAAAATAACGTCAGAAAAACTCAAAAATCTTCAGGCTGCAATAAATGCTGTCAATGCAATCCGCTAACAACAGAAGTCTATGAATGGATTGAAAATGACAGTTCGCATGCCGATTAATTTACGACATATATACCTCGCGCGGTCATAATTTGAGGTTTTTAGCTTGTTCTTTTTTGCCCTATACTACGTTTAAATCTTGGGAATATGAATAACTATTCCGCGCGATTTAAACGTAGTATAGGACAAAAAATAACGGCGCTAAATTCCCTCAAATTA
>CBDVDN010000142.1:0-3896 GCA_965372775.1 uncultured Gammaproteobacteria bacterium | reverse complement strand
ACAGTTTCCTAAAAATTTACCGCGGGTGAAAGGATGTAATTCGTTCGGCGTTTACCTAGCAAACAGCTAATTCTCCATTAACATTTGCACCACGGTGCTGCTTGGCTGATTTGATTTTGGTTTGCTAACACTTTTTGAAGTATATCTTTTGCTTCTTCCGATTTTTCATCATCCATTACCATTAAAGTTGGCCATGCTGCAATAGGCGGAACATCTCCAGCCGCTGGCGGAAATCGATTTTGAATAAAACAATTAATACCAGCATCTTCAAGCGCTAGTTTTATCGAATCTAATTCGATCGCTATTGGAGAAACATAAAGTTTTTTCATGTCAAGTTTTTACCTCAATGAAGGTGTTATGCCTTTTTCAAGATACGTGAAGATGGTTTAATTCACCACATAGACATTCTTGAGCTGTTTGAACCGCTTCAGTTCCAAGCCGACTTACCTGAGCAGTTTCAACTTTGTGATGAACAAAAGCAAACGACAACCATGTCCCTTTTTGAGATATTTCATTTTTGTCAACTTTTGTTAAATGATTTAAGACATCCAAACCTCTTTCTAGTTTCTGAAAATCATTTTCAAATTGACGAATTAGTGCATTTTGCTTTGGTGATGATGAATGTGTTGCATAAGCTACCAACCCAATAAGAGATGTAGCCAAAGTTAACATAAATCCACCAAGCAAAAGCACTAGTTGCGTACTCACAAATAAATATAAAATTGTCGAGACTGTAGCGCCTGCTGCTGCAGAAAAACCAAATGATCCGTATTTATTAAAATGGAAACCAGCATTTTTAAATTCCGGCAAAAACCGATCAGCTAATGAATTAATATCTTGTTTTATTTTATCTAAGATTACCTGCTGATCAGGCGTATTTAATTGCCCAATTCCCTGCATTCCCTGCGAGGTATTTTCGCCATTTCGATAATAGGCTAATACGGCATCTTTACTCATAAAATTCTCCGAATGTTTTTTTGATTATAAAAAATGGGTCGATTAAGCAACCGACCCCTTGTGTTTGCAGATTGTTAAAATTTATAACAATGTCACAATCAACAAGGCAACAATGTTGACAATTTTGATTAGCGGATTAATAGCGGGTCCAGCTGTGTCTTTGTAGGGGTCACCTACTGTATCGCCAGTAATAGCCGCCATGTGCGCTTCGCTGCCTTTCTCATGTTCGCCTGCTTCACCCAGATTGCCTTCTTCGATATATTTTTTAGCATTATCCCAAGCGCCGCCGCCGGTTGTCATAGAAATAGCAAGGAACAATCCTGTAATAATTGTACCCATTAAAACGCCGCCTAATGCTTTAGGTCCTAAAAAGACGCCAACGAGTATCGGGACAAGTATCGGGATTAAAGAAGGAATAATCATTTCTTTAATCGCTGATTTCGTCAATAGGTCAACCGCTTTGGAATAGTCTGGTTTTCCTGTTCCATCCATAATACCTGGAATAGTTTTGAATTGACGCCGTACTTCTAATACAACAGATCGTGCGGCACGTTCAACAGCTTCCATCGCCATTGCACAAAATAAATAAGGAATTAAACCACCAATAAATAAACCAATAATGACAATATAATCTGATAAATCAAATGCTGCTGCTTTATGAATAACAGCCAACGCATGTGAATAATCGGCAAATAAAACCAAAGATGCTAAAGCTGCCGAAGCAATAGCATAACCTTTGGTAATAGCTTTGGTTGTGTTGCCTACAGCATCAAGCGAATCAGTTATTTTTCGGACGTCTGCCGGTAATTTTGACATTTCTGCAATACCGCCCGCATTATCGGTAATAGGGCCAAAAGAATCTAATGTTACGATAAATCCAGACATCGATAACATAGCAGTTGCCGCAATGGCAATACCATAAAGTCCAGCTAAATGGAAAGCAATGAATATGCTGGCACAAATAGCGACTACCGGCCAAGCTGTTGCTTTCATTGAAACAGCAAGACCCGCGATAATATTTGTTGCATGACCTGTTGTTGAAGCATTCGCAACACGACGTACTGGTCGATATTTTGCAGCCGTATAATATTCAGTAATCCAAACCATCGCACCAGTTAATAATAAGCCAATAATCGCCGAACCATAAAGTTTTATTACGCTATATCCGGCATATTGTGCGCCGATATGTCCCATTATCCACGAAGTAATCGGATAAAAGGCTATAAATGCAACAATCTCTGTAACGATTAGCCCGCGATAGAGCGCCCGCATGATTTTTTTATCAGAAGTACGATTTACTTTAACAAACGCAAAACCAATGAGTGAAGCGATAATTGAAGCGCTGCATAATACTAAAGGATACAGCACAACTTTTGCGCCAAGCGCCGGAAAGGTCAGTGCGCCTAATAACATCGTCGCAACAACTGTAACAGCAAATGTTTCAAACAAGTCTGCTTCCATACCGGCACAATCTCCGACATTGTCGCCAACATTATCAGCTATAACAGCTGGATTACGCGGATCATCTTCAGGAATACCTGCTTCAATTTTACCAACCAAATCTGCACCGACATCGGCGCCTTTCGTAAAAATTCCACCGCCGAGACGAGCAAAAATTGAGATTAAAGAACCGCCAAAAGCAAGACCAACCAAAGGTTTAATCAGAAGCTCCATGGAAGTGCCTTGAGGATGGGTAGATACTAATAACCAATAATAGAGCGAAATACCTAATAACCCAAGCCCGATAACTAATAGACCTGTAATAGCGCCGCCTTTGAATGCAACACTTAATGCATCACTAATTCCTCCGCGAGCGGCTTCAGCCGTACGAACATTAGCGCGTACGGAAACGTTCATGCCAATATAACCCGCAGCACCAGATAATATAGCTCCGACAGCAAATGCACCGGCGGTGTACCATCCCAGAGCAGGGATAAAACCTATAATCAGGAATAAAACAATTCCTACAAAAGCAATCGTTACATATTGTCGGTTAAGATAAGCGGATGCCCCTTGCTGTATAGCATGCGCAATCTCACACATTTGATCATTCCCGCAAGGTTTAGATAAAACCCATCCAGTAAAAATAGCACCGAAAATAATAGCAATAGCGCCGCAAATGATTGGCAGTAAAAGACTTATAGACATTTATGTCTTCTCCTCACAGTTATTTAAAAAAACTTGATTTTCAACTTATGAAATAAAATCAATAAAATAATCATAATTAGACGATGCATAATAACAGTTTTTTTAACTTATGCCTAATGAAAACTGTTCTTTCCAAAGTAGCACAAATTGACTGGCACTGTTGCGAAAACTGGATTTATGGTAAGATAGTGAGTAATTTTTGAGAAATTTCTGATTTTATTGTTCAAAGAGCGTGCTAAATGCCGAAGAAAAAATACAACGATTCTAAAAAGCCGTTTAAATGGAAACACTATGAAGGAGAAATAATCCTTTGGTTAGTGCGTTGGTATAATAGTTTTGCTTTATTGTACGGTGATTTAAAAATAAAGCAAATAATCTATATTTAAAGCAATGAAAAATAATGTCGCCTTCGGCGATTATATTAAAAAAAAAGGGCGCTGCCCTTTAAATCCCGAGATATTTTTAAAACGTGATTCATTTAAATATTTCGACGCAAAACTTAAGTCTATCCAACATAAAAGATTAGGGCGACCAAAGTCGCCCTGAATTACGTTTACGGTCATCGGCGTCTCCGCCTGTCCCGCACATCTATTCTATCAAATTCAGAATGATCCCAAAAAGAATATCTGAATTTTGTACACAAAATCATTCGTACATCCCATTACATCAACAAAATAATATTTACAAAAATTTAGCATTGCGATATCATCATTTTCAGTATTAAGGGACATTTCTACCAGCAATTCTCAATGAATTATAACAGGCTGATAAATAAAAAGGATTTCTCAATT
>CBDVDN010000141.1:0-3919 GCA_965372775.1 uncultured Gammaproteobacteria bacterium | reverse complement strand
AGGCATTTAAAATTAACCAAATTCTTCACTTACCCTGCAATATGGAGAAGATACCTATTTTGCTTAAAAAAGATTATACTTTATATTTTAATGGGTTTTGTGTTAATTGAACCGTCAATATCTATTTCAAAGTTGGGGACAAAAAAAATGGATTATCCTTGTGCTAAAAAATTTAATATAAAAATAATTTTTGATTCAACAGCGATTAATCCTAAGTTTAAAACTGGTTGGGGATTTTCATGTTTAATAAATAATCATATTTTGTTTGATACAGGAGCGGATGGAACAGCATTATTAAATAATTTTCATTTGATGAATGTTAACTTATCAGATATTTCTAAGGTTATTATTTCACACGAACATAGCGATCATTTTGGCGGCTTATGGAAACTCCTCGAAAAACAAAAGAATATTTCTGTTTATATTCTTAGTAATTTTAGTAAGAATCTTAAGTTTGAGATAAAACGTTTAGGAAGTAATCCGATAGAAGCTAGACCTTTTCAAGAAATAGAAAATAATATTTTTACAACGGGAGAGATAAAAGGGTATTACAAGGGATATTTTCTACCAGAGCAATCTCTTGTGTTAAATACGCCAAAAGGTTTAGTGGTTATTACCGGCTGCGCGCATCCTGGTATTGTAAATATTATAAGAATGGTTAAAGAACATTTTAAAAAAAATGAGATATATTTGGTTATGGGTGGCTTTCATTTAGGAGCAAAATCAAAATCGGAAATTAAAAGTGTTGTTGAAAATTTTAAACTTTTAAAGGTTAAAAAAGTTGTGCCTATTCATTGTAGCGGCAACAAAGCAAAAGAAGTTTTTAAAAAGTATTATGGTAGCCATTTTATGGATTTAAAAGTTGGGGAAGTTTTTAATTTTTAACGGAGATGTTTCTTGATTCATTGAAAGTTGTTTGTGGTTTTCTAAGTATCTTTGATGGAAGCATCTTATATTTAGTCAAATCTGATAAAATCCGTGGGGTTGTTCATTTGGATATGTTGATATGCGGGGATCATGTTAGCATAAAAATACGTTTTTGACTAAATATTAAATATATGCATATGTTTTAAGATGTTCAGAATAGAATGTTTTAAATCGTGTCTGATGCCCATATTATGTTTTCCTCATGTTGGGGTGTTGGGGTAAAATCAATATTTTTGTATTGCAGATCAGTTTATAAATGAGAAATATGATGAGTGTAAGCACACCGCAATCCAAAGGATTACGTACCGTAATAAAACGTGCGTATTCCGATGAAATCGATGTGGATTTAATATTTTCATTTATTATTCCTTTTTTAAGCTCGTTTTCTGATTTTATTCAGGATAAACAGGATTTTTTAAATCAAATCACAAGACTATCAGCTCAAAACCCCTATCTTGCTGCTTTCTGTGAAAACTTAGAATCTAAATTAAATAATGATGTAGAAAATTCAGAGTCACATCAAAACAGCCTCTTACAGTTTAAAAGCTTTGCTGCTATAGCAAGACAGTTAGCGCGCGAAGAGGCGATTGATGAAAGCACAGTTCTAACTATTCCAAAAGATTCGGGTTATGCAAATGAGCTTCAAATGAGGCTGAAGCAGCTTTTAAAAGATAAAGCAGACTGTCCAGCATGGCACAGTACAGTCAAACCCTTGATCAAACATCTAGGCACAAAAGAAGATCAAGAAACGTTAATCCGCGCACAGGAAAGATTTGGCGCAATAGATATTAATCGTCAAAGTCTACTGAATTTTACAGAACAGGTTTATGCGCGGTATTTAGAAGTCAATAAGCGCACCATTACAAAGTTAAGTCATAATCGTATTAAAGATTGCTTAACCTTGCTTCGTAATCCAGAAACAACATTAAACGAATCGGTTGAGCACGTTAAAGCGCTTATTGAACCAAGCTATTGCAGTTTTACGTTATTTAAAAGCTGGGCTAAGAGTTTTGCTGGGTGCTTTGAGGAAGTTCTGCACAGCGAACAGTATAAAGAATTTCATAAACGGTTCATGGCGAGTATTCAGAATAAGTCGTATCTTCAAAAACCCATACGGTTAAGAAAAGCTTTGTATATTGAAAAATTAGATGATTGGCGGCATGAGGAACGACCAGAAACGAATCGTTCCTTTATAAATTAGGTTGGAAATTGACCAATGGAATAGAGATCAAAATAATTTTATGTAAATGCTGTTTCAAATTAAATTTATTTACGTTTGCATGCCTTTTGTTATAATACCTTTCGACTACGGCGTTTACGATTATTAAGATGTATTTGGGACGAATATTCACCTATCGGAACTGATTAGACAGGAATGAGGGCACTGTTGCGAAAAATGGATTTATGGTAAAGTGGTAATTATATTTAAGATTTCTGATTTTATTGCTCAAGGAGCGTGCAAAATGCCGAAGAAAATACAACGACCCAAAAATGCCATTTAAATGGAAACATTATGAAGGAGAAATAATCCTTTGGTTAGTACGTTGGTATAATAGTTTTGCTTTATCGTACAGTGATTTAAAGATAATGTGTGCAGAAAGAGGGCTTGTAATAGAAAGATCGACTATTTGCAGGTGGGTGCATGAGTATGGCCCAGAATTAAAAAAACGGCTTAAACCACATTTAAAACAAACAGATGGTTCGTGGCGATTGGATGAGACATACATTAAGATTAAAGGGAAATGGCAATATTTATATCGAGCTATCGACAAGCAGGGAAATACTTTAGATTGGATGTTGAGTCGGTATAGAAACAAAAAAGCGGCCAAAAGATTTTTCAAAAAAATGTTGGGAAACAAACATGTAAAAACGCCTTACGTTATAAATGTTGATAAAAATCCTGCGTTTCCGCTGGCGCATGAAGAATTGCAAAAAGAAGGAATTTTACCAAGCACAACGAAACTTCGACAAGTTAAATATCTTAATAATGGAATAGAGAATGATCATAAATACACAAAACGAAAATCGCGTTACCGGCAATGGTATCAATCATTCAACACTGCACGCAAAACGATTGACGGAATGGAAACGATGAGAATGGTTCAAAAAGGACAGCTTCGTTATATTGCCAAGGATGGCGTATATTCGCAAGTTGGCTTCATTAATAAATTGTTTGGAATAGCGGCTTAAAAAAGCAAATCATCTATATTTACAGCAATTAAGACAAAAATAATTTTTTTAGCTAATTTTTCGCAACAGTGCCGAGCTGTATGAGTAAATTGTAATGTTTGAAATAAATAGTAAATTGCGTGATGCGGTAAAATCTCAGGATGTCAATCAAATCACACATTGGTTAGATCAAGGTGCTGAGATTGATTTTAAAGATCCAAAATCTGATAATAAAACGCCTTTGTTTACAGCTGTGTCCGATGGTTCAAAGTCAGTTGTTTCGTTGCTAATTGATCGACGTGCAGATGTTAATTTTTCTAGCTTGAAGGATAAAAAGCCCATTTTTGCAGCGTCTAAAAATCTATCGCCAGAGGTGATACAGACCTTGCTCCTTTCGGGTGCAAAAATCGAACTAGACTGTCTTGAGGTTGTAAAAGCGCAACTTACTGTTTCTGATAACAAACTCAGAACGCTTACTCTGTTAAAGATTGCATCTTTTTTAGATGCAGCAAGATTGATGTATTTTCTGCCGATTCTTTATGAGCATACTAAAAGTGAGAAAATTTTAGCTATTAAATACGAACTTCTGATGGCATATCTTAATCTAGATTCAAAACTTGTTGATAAACATTTAGCTTCTGCATATCAATTGGATCCTGCTTTTCATCTAAATGCGTCAAAACTTTTGAAACAAATTGTACGTCGTTATGATCTTACTGCTAAGCAACTGACTGGTATTTGTGCAGATATGCGTAAAACAGTATTGCAAGAAGATGTAGCATTACTACAAACCCTCGCTCAAATTGTAAAATATTCTGTAAAA
>CBDVDN010000140.1:0-3934 GCA_965372775.1 uncultured Gammaproteobacteria bacterium | reverse complement strand
GATGTAAAATTAACCAAATTCTTCACTTACCCTGCAATATGGAGAAGATACCAGCAGATTGTATAATATTTAGGCTAAGAAACAAAGCCCGATGTGTTCTAACTTGTTGATAAATTTGGCGCGCACGGACGGATTCGAACCGCCGACCGCCTGGTTCGAAGTGAATCAGTTTGTTGTGTTCGATGTGCTGATAAAAAAGGTTGGGAATTTTGAACTTCCAAAGATAATACAGTAGCCATCTACTGAGCCAGAACCACAATTATTAATGTAAATGAAAATGTTTGAGGTTGAAATTCTGAGTAAACGCATTATCTATTCTACGACCGTGAGTTACCTAAATTTTACCTAAAAAAACTTTTCCGTTTGATTGGTTGCCGTAACTTTTGATTATATCTTTAGTTCCGGTAAAACCACCAACTAAAGCCTATAACCCGAAAGTCGGCTTTGCTAACTGCTTGTTTTTACAGATCGCCGTGTGCTTTGCCGGAGCTAAAGGCACAATCAAACCGTAACTCATTGAATAAACTGGCGTCCCCAAGGGGGTTCGAACCCCTGTTACCGCCGTGAAAGGGCGATGTCCTAGGCCTCTAGACGATGGGGACAATTTAAATGTTGTTAAATTATCTTTGGTGGAGCTAAGCGGGATCGAACCGCTGACCTCTTGCATGCCATGCAAGCGCTCTCCCAGCTGAGCTATAGCCCCATTGAGCTATTAAACCTAAATCCGGCAGTTGAATGCTACTGCGAGCGCATTATGCAATGAATCTACAAGAGATTTTTGTAAAATTTAATTCGCCGTTGGGGTGATTACTGCTTTCATTAAATTTTAAAAAAATCTCTTATATCTTCATTACCTTATGCGCTCTCGCTACGCATTCAACCGCCGGATTTAGGTTGAGCGAAGCATTTTAAGCGTCTTATTATTGTCTGTCAATGAATTATTCCTAACAATTTCACACAAATATGTTTCCAAATGGGAATTTTTCTCGTACAATAGCCCGCCTTGGGTAGAATAGAGGGGGATGCGAGATGAGAATTGTCTGCGTCTGTTTTCTGAAAAGTGGAGACCGTTGCGGTTTCCGTTAGAATTATGAGGAAAATTAAATAATGGTAGTTATTCGATTAGCGCGTAGAGGGGCAAAAAAACGACCGTTTTATGATGTCGTTGTAACAGATAGCCGTAATCCGCGTGATGGCCGTTTTGTTGAAAAATTAGGCTATTTTAATCCAGTTGCGAAGGGCGCGGATATTTCTCTTAAGTTAGATTTGGAGCGCGTTGATTATTGGCTCGGAAATGGAGCGCAGCCTTCACCTCGTGTAGCTGGATTAATTAAGAATTATAAGAAAGCGTCTCAAGAAGCTGCATAATTAAAATAGAGATAATGTGAGTTCAACACAGAAATATGTTGTTATCGGTAAGTTTGGCAAAACGCATGGGCTGCAAGGCTGGATTAGAGTTTATCCTTTTACTGAGACAGTCGAAGCAATGCTAAGCTACAAGCCATGGTATATAGCGGTAAAAGAAGAACGGGAAGAATTGAAAATTGATGGTGTTCATCCGCACGGTCGAGCGATTATTGTTCATATAGAAGCTGTTAATGATGTGGATGCGGTGCGGTATTATACGGATAAAGAAATATTTGTTTTACATGATCAATTGCCAAAACTTGATAACGATGAATATTATTGGTCGGATTTGAAAGGATTAACTGTTGTTAATCGAGAAGGCGTTGAATTAGGTGTAATTGATCATTTAATGGAAACTGGTTCGAATGACGTGTTAGTTGTTTTGGGTAAGAAAAAACAACATGTTATCCCTTTTTTACGAGAAAAGTTTGTTTTAGAAATCGATTTTGATAAAAATATCATGATTGTTGATTGGGATCCGGAGTTTTAATGATGGAAGTAGGGCTTGTTACCCTTTTTCCTGAGATGTTTAGTGCGTTAAATTATGGTATAACGGGCCGTGCGATTAAGCGAGGGCTGATAAATCTTCGTTTTTGGAATCCGCGGGATTATACAAAAGATAAACATCGCACTGTAGATGATCGTCCTTATGGCGGCGGTCCAGGCATGCTAATGAAGGTTCAGCCTTTGCAGGATGCTATTCGTGCGGCACGAAAGGCGATAGCGTACGATGCGAAAGTGATTTATGTTTCACCGGCTGGTCGTCGGTTTAATCAAGCGGCGGCGAGAGAGATGGCAAATTGGCAGGCGATGATTTTTGTTGCTGGACGATACGAAGGTATCGATGAGCGTTTGTTAAGTACGGATATTGATGAGGTTTGGTCGATTGGGGATTATGTTTTATCTGGCGGTGAATTAGCCGGCATGGTAATGATTGATGCAATTATTCGATTATTACCCGGTGCTTTGGGGGATGAAGCATCAGCGGAACAAGATTCTTTTTCAAAAGGATTGTTGGATTGTCCGCATTATACAAGACCCGAGGCTATTAATAACTTAAACGTTCCGGAAGTATTGTTGAGCGGTGATCATCAAGCAATAGAACGATGGCGAATGAAGCAGTCTTTAGGGAAAACGTGGTTAACAAGACCAGATTTATTAATAGAAATTGAGTTGGATGAGTATCAGCAAATATTGCTGAGAGAGTTTATTAACGAATATCAAAAAAATTGAGGAAATAGCTATGACAAATATTATTCAAATATTGGATGCCGAACAGCTTCGGAAAGATATTCCTGAATTTAAAGCAGGTGATACGGTTGTTGTTCAAGTTAAAGTTAAAGAAGGCAGTCGTGAACGGTTGCAGGCTTTCGAAGGTATCGTTATCGCAAAACGCAATAGAGGTTTGAATTCCGCTTTTACCGTACGTAAGATTTCTCATGGAGAAGGCGTAGAAAGAACTTTTCAGGCACATAGTCCGATGATTGCTAGTATTAAGGTTAAGCGTTTAGGTAAAGTCAGAAGAGCTAAACTTTATTATTTGAGAGAGTTAAGCGGACGTGCCGCACGCATTAAAGAAAGAATTATCGGTAAAGGTAAGAAAAAAGCACAAAAGGAAAAAGTCGAAACGCCAGTAAAGACGGAGAGCGTTGAAGAACCAGCAAAAGAAAAAGAGCCAAAAAAAACGCAAAAGAAGGAATCAGCAAAAGAAAAGTCCGTTAAAAAAGAAAAAGTCAAAGAAATGGAAACAGTAAAAGTGCAGCCGACTGAAGTTGCTAAAAAATCGGAACCCGAAAAAGTATCGAAGAAAGCTGAAATCGCAGTGGCAGAAACCGAAAAAGTATCAAAGAAAACTGAAGCAGCAGTAACAGAATCTGAAGCGCCAAAAGAAAGCAAAGAAAAATCAGCAGAAAAAGAGGAAGGTTCGGAAAAAGAGTAAAGAATGACTAAAGTTTCTTCGGTTATTGTTCAAACGCCGATAGGTCGAATTCTAATTCGAGCGACATCGGCAGCGCTAATTGCTGTTGAATTTGTGGATAATGTAGGGGCGACCCTTGCGGTCGTCCTTTCAGAAAATAACGATGAATTAGAACTTTCTCCTTTTTTTAAAAAAGCCTTACGACAATTTACTCTATATTTCCGCGATCCGTCTTATCAATTTACATTGCCGGTCTTATTAAATGGGACGTCTTTTCAGCAAAGCGTTTGGCGAGTATTACAAAATATACCGCCAGGACAGACGCGTACATATGGTGAATTGGCATGTCAATTGCAAACAAGTCCTCGCGCAGTCGGCAATGCCTGTCGTGCAAATCCTATTCCAATCATCATTCCCTGTCATCGTGTCATAAGCAAGCAAGGTCTTGGCGGTTTTGCTGGCAAGACGAGCGGGAAATTAATTAACGTTAAGCGCTGGTTGCTTTGTCATGAGGGATTGGGGTCTGCGGTAGATTTTCACTAGATTCCGCGATCAAAGTGTCAAGTTGCATTGAAAATTGACCCCCCAGTTGCACCTAAAATTGACCCC
>CBDVDN010000139.1:0-3934 GCA_965372775.1 uncultured Gammaproteobacteria bacterium | reverse complement strand
CCACGCAATTGCTTCTCCTTCGCGGTCAGGGTCAGTCGCAAGATAAATCGTATCAGCCTCTTTGAGTGCTTTACGAATAGCGTCCATGTGTTTTTTATTACGTTCGATCACTTCGTAGTGCATCAAGAAATCTTTATCCGGCTCTACAGCGCCGGTCTTCGGCAATAAATCACGTACATGCCCATAGGACGCCAATACAACAAAATCTTTACCTAAGTACTTTTTAATCGTTTTCGCCTTAGCCGGCGATTCAACAATAACTAGTTTTTTACTCATAACTTATTTAGTTCCTGATAAATTAATCTTTCTATCCAAAAGGGCGACCGCAAGGGTCGCCACTACAGACAATTTACATGTAGGGGCGACCTTTGCGGTCGCCCTTCCGAACCATCAAAAACACTATCCAGCGTTTTTCATTTTCTGAAATCCGCCCATAACTGGTTTTACATAATCTTGCAGCTCTAACATCAGCAGCATCGACGAAACAATTTCAGCTTTAAAACAGCTGCGCGCAATGATTGTATCAACAGATGTCATCTCAAACCCGATGCAGGATAACAATTTAATATAGTCGGCGTCCAGCTTTATTGCATCAAATTTTTGCTCTGCTTCTATCTTTGGACTATTCATGTTCGGCTTAAACGCTAATTCCTCAATGATATCCTGCGCTGTTTCAACCAGTTTAGCGCCGCATCGAATTAATTGATGACATCCTCGCGCTACTGGATTATGAATAGACCCTGGAATAGCGAAAATCTCACGCCCTTGCTCGCCCGCTAATCTTGCTGTAATAAGCGAACCGCTATATAAAGTCGCTTCCACAACCAAAACGCCTAAACTTAATCCGCTAATGATGCGATTACGTCTTGGAAAGTTTTTTCGCTCAGGCGGTGTGCCTAATGGAAATTCAGAAATAACTGCGCCGCCCGATTTTACAATTTCTATCGCTAATTGCTGATTTCGCTTAGGATAAATAAAATCTAATCCCGTTCCCAGTACTGCAATTGTTTTTCCTGATCGTATTGCGCCACAATGACTTGCTGCGTCAATTCCAAGTGCCAAACCACTCGTAATCGTTAATCCACACTGCGTTAAATACCGCGCAAACTGCTCCGCTGTTTCAACGCCAATCGGTGTTGCATTACGGCTACCGACCATTGCTAATTGCGGTTGAGATAAAAGATTTATATCACCCTGAACAAATAAAACTAACGGCGGGGAATTAATTTCACATAATTGCTTAGGATAATCTGCATCTAACACCGTCACAACATGATTTTCCGATATTTCTGCCCACTGCAGTTCTCGATCAACCGCTGACCAATCAATACGCTGAATTTGTTCGATTAGTTTGCGGGAAAATCCAGCATTTTTTAATGATGGTTTAGAACTTGTTAAAATAGCTTTACCAGACTCTATGTTTTTGATAAAACATGCGATATCTTCAGAACTTAATCCATATAAATGATTTAACGCCAATAAATCACGCAAATTGTTTTGATTTGATTTTGTCATTAATACAATCCATCAATTGCCCGCTAATATTCAAATTAAATAACTTATCCAACTGTCGTATGCCAGTTGGACTTGTAACATTAATTTCAGTAAGATAATCTCCAATAACATCTAAGCCAACAAACATTAAACCTTTCTTTTGCAGCGTCGATCCGACTTGTTCACAAATCCACACATCATGATCAGTCAATTCAACACCTTTTGCCGTACCGCCTGCAGCAAGATTGCCACGAATTTCTCCTTGAGTCGGAATTCTAGCTAGTGCATAAGGTATCGGCTTACCGTCAATCATAATAATTCGCTTATCGCCACAACTCACAACCTCTGGAATAAATTTTTGCGCCATAATGGGTATTGTTTCATTTGCCGTCAGCGTTTCGATTGCAACATTAACGTTAACATCATCCGCCTTAAGGCTAAAAATACCCCCACCCCCCATATCATTCAGCGGCTTTAAAATAATATCCTTATGTTCCGCTATAAAATTTTTTAATAACGCTTTTTGACTCGTCACCAAGGTCGGCGGACAACATTGCATAAACCAATTTGCAAATAGTTTTTCATTTGCATCTCGAAGGCCTTGAGGTTTATTGACGACTAAAACACCTTCGCGTTCAGCTTGTTCGAGCAAATAAGTGGTATAGATATAGTTGAGATCAAAAGGCGGGTCTTTCCGCATTAAGATAACATCAAGCTCTTTAAGCGGCAAGGTTTTTTTATCAAAAAATTCAAACCAAGATGCCGAATCGTCTTTTACCGATAATAATTTTACATTCGCAAATACTTTTCCATTCGATAAAAAAATATCAGACTGCTCCATGTAAAAAATTTCCCATTCGCGCTTTTGCGCCTCTAATAATAGTGCAAATGTCGTATCTTTCTCTATTTGAATATTTGCGATGTTATCCATTACAACGCCTAAACGAATTTTCATACAATACCTTCCTGCTTTTCTCTTGCAGCAGCTAATAAACTCAAACGAGCAATAACACCATAAGCGTAAAAGCGATTATCACAGCTTTCTTTTTTAACATCTAAATCTGGAACATTACAGCATTTCGCAAAAGCCAACGGCTCGAAATGCATACCGGGCGCATTTAAGTTTTCCGTTGGTCCGCGATTTTTATGTACGCGATAAAATCCGCCGACAACATGATGTCCGATCATGTATACAACCGGTTCAGCAACTGCTTCTTTCATGCCAATCGTTTCAAATGTATAAACGCCTTCCTGCAATATTACTCTCGTAACTGCACCACCGCCTTTACTAGCTGTCATTCGGGTTCGCTGTTTACGATTTAGATGTTCAAGCTCGCTAACATCACTCAGCATCATAACGCTCATACCATAAGTTCCTGCATCTGCTTTGATCACAATAAAAGGTTTTTGTTCAATGTTATATTCGTCATATTTTATCTGAATTTCATTCAGTAAATTTTTGGCCTCTTCGCGCAAATTTTCCATACCTTCTTTCTTAAGAAAATCAACGCCCGCACTATAACGAAATAATGGAGAAATCAGCCAAGGATCAATACCGATATTCTTAGCAAACTCTTCTGTAACCGCCTGATAGTAAGAGAAATGATTAGACTTTAACCGCTGACTCCAGCCTAATCGCATAGGCGGATAGATCGTCTGTTCAATATCCTGTAAAATATCCGGAATACCATTCGAAAGATCATTATTCAATAAAATAAAACACGGATTAAAACCATTAAGCTTAATTCTGTTGCCTTGCCTCTGAAGGGGTTCTAAACAAATTTCTCGCCCTGAAGGCAATAAAATAGTTTGAGAAGACTGTAAATCCGATATTAAAGAACCTATTCTCACATCGAATCCGGCTTTTAATATAATTTCCTGCAAGGTACATAAACTTTCTAAGTAAAATAGATTGCGCGTATGATTTTCCGGAATGAGCAAGATTCTCGTTATATCCGCATCACATTTTACCAGTATGTCTTGTGCCGCCTGAATGCAAAGTGACATAAAATCCAGATTTAAATTATTAAACCCAGCCGGAAACAAATTCATATCTACAGGCGCTAACTTAAAACCAGCGTTTCTCAAATCAACCGACCCATAGACTGGCGGCGATGTTTTACACCACTCATGCCTTAACCAAGTTTCGATTTTTACTTGATTATCAAGCAAATGCTGCTCTAATAATTGCAAGGGACCTGTTAAGGCAGTTGTAAGATGCGGCACTGGAATAGATGAATGTTCTGTCATATTGTTATCAACCTGTTAATTGTTACCAAAAAATGGCAAAAAATCAAATGTGTAAGTTGGGCTAAGCGCCCATGATTTAAAATAAAATTGTTAAAACTACAATCTGTTTTGATCTGTAAAAAATCTATAAAACACCACATGAAGCACAACCCAACAAGATTGTTGGGCTGCAAGGACAAATCATAAATAT
>CBDVDN010000138.1:0-3945 GCA_965372775.1 uncultured Gammaproteobacteria bacterium | reverse complement strand
CCTTTTGAAAAATTAAAGAAGATAGTTTCCTAAAAATTTACCGCGGGTGAACGGACGTAATTCGTTCGGCGTTTACATCTTGAGGAGGCGGGCTTTATTATTTCTTTTAAACCGCATCTGCACAAACGCCAAGGCATTTACTATCGCCTAATAGACGAATATACCCTTTTCTACCTGAAGTGGATCGAACCATTACGACAAACACTGCAAGAGCGTTCCTTAGAAAAAGGTAATTGGCAAACAATGCAAAATACACCGGAATACTATAATTGGCTAGGTTATGCCTTTGAGAATGTTTGCTATAAACATATCTATGGCATAAGAAAAGCTCTGTCTATTAGTCCAGCAGCTATTCTAATACCTGGAGATATGTTCCCCAAAAAGGCAGCAAAAATCGTGGCGCACAAATTGATTTATTGTTTGATAGAAAAGATGGTGTTATCACGTTGTGTGAAATCAAATATTCCCCAAAACCATTTGTGATAACTAAAGACTATTCTGATGTATTAAACAGAAAAATAGAAGTTTTCAAAAAACGAACCAGAACAAAAAAACAAATATTTATGACCATGGTTGCTGCCAATGGAGTAAAACATAACAACTATTTTGACAATCTAATTGTTGGTACTGCCAAGCTCAGCGATTTATTTTATAAAACATAACCGAAACGAATCAAACTTTAGCGCCAAATAATTAATGTCTTAGTCTTCACCTTGGAATGTAATTCAACTATGAAGACTAACGCATAAGTTTTTTAAATGTTAAAACCCTGGTGGGAAATCTCTGTAATTGGTATGTGATAATATGTGACAAATGGTGACAAACTGTGAAAATTGCCCAAAAATTACAAAAACTTGCGAAAAGTGGCGCCCAAAATTTTATTAAAAATCAAACACTTAAAAGTACCGTTATGATTTTGAATTTAAGGATGGTGCTTTGTAATCAGCAGGTTGCGGGTTCAAGTCCCATCGCCAGCTCTAGTTAAAACAAAGAGTTATAACGAAAGAGGGGGCGCAAAACGGTTCGGGGTAACATTTTAGGTACCGTTCAAAAAAGGCGTGTTTTGGGTAACAAAAGCCATAGGAAATCGTGCTGTACTTTTTGTTAAACAGCTTGAATTCACGAAGTGGGTTTTGAGGAAGATATTCTTAAGCTGCGAGCTTAAAAATCTTTTGTTTTACAGGTTTTTTAAAAAGCGTATGACCAAGCATCTCTAGCCAATGAGGATGATCTTCCTTAGTAAGAATTTGCGTTGGAGTTTTCCCTTTTCTCCCGGGAATATCGCTTTCAAAATATTCCGAATAATTTAGAAAAAATCTCAGCAAATCCAGCACTGGCTGTCCGATATGTTTTCGCAAATAAAAATACGCGGTAAGCCTTCCGTTTAAGTTTTCAACCATCGAACTGGCACGATGAATTTTAGACATTGCTAAAACAATTTCGTTTTCGATGCAATAAAAATTATCGCCCAATAAACGCATAAGCGGTTCTGCTTTAGCTCCATAATTTTTAGTATATTGCTGTAATTTACATATGTCCCATGCTGCATGTCTCGGAATACCGTAGTCTTGCGCAATTATTTCAATCTCTGAATCAAGAGCATGCGCAAAAGCAAGTAATTTTGGTTTTTGCTTTTTGAAATATGTCACTACATCGTGAATTCTATGCCTATGTTTGGTTTCCAATAATTTCAGTTCGCTGACAATAAAATCGTACAACATTCCCCGTTCTTCTGGTGATCCACCTGCTATTGGCAAAATGTCATGCTGCATTCAGCTTGTTAATGTAGACATCGTTTTAAGCAACGCCTCGTAAAAAGTTTCTTTCTGGCGAGCTTGCGTATTCCGATGAAATCGATCGCTTTTTCCATTCTCGCTGATATGTTTTTTGTTTCTGAAACAGCGCTCTTGTAACGATTTCTAAAATATTGCTTCGTGTCGTTAAATTTTTTAATGCCATGAAAATGATCGCCATAGCGAGACGTATTCTTAAAAACAAAATCCAAACCATCATTTAGACCTGAGCCATCATCAACAATGAAACAATCAGGATTTAAACCTTGTTTTTGAAGATCAAGCAGATGAATTGCCCATGTGTCACCATCTCTATGGTTTTCCATCGCCAACAAAAAACAATACGTGGACACATTATCAACCCCTGTTAAAACAGGATTGTTGTGGTGAAACACCTCATCAATCGATGCTGCTTTTATAGCGGATAAATCCTGCTTTTCATTTATGCTTTGAGCGATTGGGGTCGCTTCATAAACCACATTATGTATTGTCCCTGCTGACAGATCGGTATCAAGCAAAGCTTTTGAGGCTTTAATCACTCCTCTTATGCTGCTGTGGCAATAAAAAATAAGAACCAATATAAATTGGAACAACCATCCTTTTGTAACTGGCAAATAAAATAACACTTTATTGTCCGGCACCTTTCTAAATTCATCGTTTATTGCCGCTAATGCTTTTTCCTTTTGGGAATAAGAAAATTTCCGGCTAACATCGTAATTTTCCGCAATTGCGGTGACTGTTTGTTTTTGCTGGATTAGTTCTATCGCAAGATCTTTCCTTTTTTCAGAGTCAAGATATTGAGCTCCTTTGTGCATGTTTTTCCTCTCTAATGGTTTATTATTCAATGAGAGTGATTTTACACAAATTGTTTGGTTTTGTAGATCGTGATGTTTGTTTCTTGATCAACGTGTTGAGAATTTCTATCTCAGATTGTTACCATGGTTTGAACGGTACCCGATTTTTTTATCTAAAGAAATAGTTTTTGCCGTGACTTGTGCGGTAAATAGTAAAGCGGCTAAACCAAGTAGTAAAGCCGCTAGAATATTTTTGTTTAGTGAGATTTTGGACATAATTGGCTCGCAAGATATTGGGCAGTTATGACGTATAGTTTTGAACGATTCCATGAATAAATAGCTCTGAAATTTTGGAATACCATTCGATAGTGTCCGTTGTATTTAATAATTGAGGCAAATAAAGCAGGGTTTGGTTTTTTCTTGGCGTTTATTTTTACGCCGAGTTTTTTCCATTTTTTTACGGTTTTTTTGGTTTTTAAGCCGAGTTTATGAGGTAAGTCTTTTGAGAGCGTAACTTTGACGGAAATAGGCTTGCCTACTTGAAATCCATTTCGATGTAGATAATTTGCTATCGATGCAAAAATATCGCATGGTGAATGCCAGATGTCTTTTTTCCCATCTTGATTGTGGTCTATTGCATAGGTGTACCAGCTTGAAGGCATAAATTGAGGCTGTCCCGTAGCACCCGCCCAAGAACCTTTTAGCTCTGCTCGCGAAATATGTTTGCCTTCGAGTATGTGCAGGGCATAGAGTAATTCTTGTGTGAAAAACTTGCTTCTTCTTGTATCGTGCGCAAGTGTTGCGAGTGATCTGATAAGCGGTCGTTTTCCGAGATAGCGACCATAATTAGATTCCATGCCCCATAAAGCTAATATAATGCAGGGATCAATATCATATTTTTGAGCAATGGGATCGAGCAGTTTTTTATGTTTTGTATATTCTTCTTTGCCGAGTTTAATGCGTTTGTCGGAAGCATAGAGTTTAAGATAATGCTCAAATGTAAATTTAAATTCAGGCTGGCTGCGGTCAAGTTTTATAACGCTTGGATTCGGCTGTAGATTTTTGAAGAGCCGATCAAATAATTTAGGAGAGATGCCGTCTTTAATCGCGCGGTGTCTAAAGGATTTAACCCATGTTTGCCAGTTTGGCTGATGTGTTTGTTTTTTATCGATTGCGAATATTACAGAAGCGGAAATCAGCAGTATACATAAAAGTAAAAGAATAAATTTTTTCATCAAATATTCCTCCTTGAGAGTTGAAAATAGGATCTGGCAATTTAATAAAAGACTATAGCACTAAATTTAAAATGTATAGGAATTTCAAAAAAAATGGGCATGGCGGAAACAGGTCAAATAATG
>CBDVDN010000137.1:0-3950 GCA_965372775.1 uncultured Gammaproteobacteria bacterium | reverse complement strand
CGCCCTGCCCTTTGTTTCTCGGTCAAAAGCATCCACACACACTGCTTCTAAATGCGAACCCAATACCGTTTCAACTGCTTTTTCCCATCCTTTTTCAACTTTTAAATTCTGCGCAAGACGCAAATTAGACTTTAAGTCATGTTTTTCTAGCCAATTTGTTAATTTTTCGTCTTTTTGCCCTAGCGCAGCCTGCTGTAAAGCAATCAAAGACGCATATTGTCCTTTTAACTCACGAAGCTGACCGCTCTCTTTGTTTAAGTCGCTGAATAAAGCTTGATTTTGTTCGCGCTGCTGACTGATATATCCAATAATTTGAGAGTATTGTTCTTGGTGTTTCTGAACGATTGATTTAACTTGAACGGCTTCTGCATTGATTGCCTCTACCTCTTTGCTTAAATCAGCATCTTGGGATAATGCTTGTCGTTCTTCTTCTAACTTCGACAAGCGCTGATCAGTCAGCACTTGCTGCTGTTCCAAATGCTGAATTCTCGTTTGCTGCACTTGAGCTATTTGAGAAGCTTTAGACGCTGCTTCATTAAACGCATCCCATTCCATCTGCCAATCATGCATGGCTTTTTCAACGCTCGTCAGCGTAGCATGAGAGGCTTCTGCAGTATTTTGAACACTTCCAAATTTTGGCTTTAATTCGCCGAGCTGCTTTTGCAAGTCATTAAATCGCGATTCATCAGTTGATAAACTATTTCTCGCTTCGGTAACAGCTTGCTGTGTTTGCATTAAGTCATCTTCTAATCGCTGCCGCTTCTCTTTTTGATGTTCAATAGATTGTTCAATCCGGCTGATTTCGCTGCCAATTGTATAATAACGACTTTGAACCTCATTAAAGGTCTCGTTAGATTCTATTTTGGCTTGATGAAGATTTTCTAGTTGTGTATTAATGCTTTGCAGTTGTGCATTATGTGATTCTAATTCTGTTTCTTTTTGTGAAATTTCATTCGCAAAATTACTTAATTCGTTATCTAGTGCCCGCCAGCGCAAAGCCAATAAACGGGATTTTAATAAACGCTCTTCTTCTCTTAAGACTTTATAACGTTTTGCTGCGCTTGTTTGGCGCTTTAAACGCCGCAATTGGCTTTCCTTTTCCTCGATTATGTCTTTAATGCGATCTAAATTCTCACGTGTGTGTTTGATACGGTTTTCTGTTTCTCTACGGCGTTCTTTATATTTTGAAATGCCGGCAACTTCTTCTAAATAAGCGCGCAATTCTTCTGGTTTTGCTTCAACCACACGCGAGATCATATTTTGTTCGATAATAGAATAACTGCGCGGACCTAAACCAGTCCCCAAGAACACATCTGTAATATCACGACGACGGCAGCGAACACCATTCAGCAAATAGACCGATTGTGCATCACGCGTGACCTGCCGACGAATAGATATTTGACTATATTTCGCGTATTCTCCGCCTAAGGAGCCATCGCTATTGTCAAAAATCAACTCAATTGAAGCTTGTCCAACGGGCTTCCGTCCGGATGAACCTTTGAAAATAACATCGGTAATTGATTCACCGCGAAGCTGTTTGGCAGAGCTTTCCCCCATGACCCAGCGCACTGCATCAATAATATTAGATTTACCGCAACCGTTCGGACCAACAATGCCGACCAAACTGCTTGGAAATTCAACAGTCGTCGGATCAACAAATGACTTAAAACCAGCTAATTTAATTTTTTCTAATCGCATAATTCATCACATAAAAATAGTGCTAAAATCCTTCAGAAACCGCAATCAATGTCGACATTGTATGAATTTGTTCCTTCAATGCATCAGCCTGTCGTCGTATATCTGCTGTTTTCCTTTTTATTTCTTTTTTATCAGCAGCTTTGATCCTAGAAGATTTTAACTGTGCTTTCATTGCTTCAATTTGATTAAGTAATTTAACTTGCTTTATTTGAGCAGATAAGATTCTTTTGCCAAACGTAGCCTGATTTCGCATAAAATCATGCGTTAAAGCAACCAAGCGCCTAAAAGTGTGAATAGCTAATACACATCGCTGATTTTGCTTGATTTGTTTGACATTTAACGTTTCACAGTGCGCTAAAATTGCTTTTAAATTGCTTGGATGCCTAATATAGTACGAATCGCTTTGATGCTGCCCACAGCCGAACAAAAAAAGGCTCAATAGACAAACAATAAAAATTCTTAGTATTAACATATGGTTTTTTCCCTTAATCCGGCATAACGGCCAATAGATGTTTAACGAAAGTTATGCCTATAATCACAAGCGCTAAAATAACGTAAACAATTACCGTACTCAAAGGCACTTCCTGAGGATTCCGACGATGTCTATTATATTTGTTATACGCATTAATCAATAAAATCGCACCTACGACATAACAAACGCCATATAAAAATTTCTCTAAACCAAACAATGGCCCTTGATTTAACTGCTCCGCAATTTGACCAAACCCTTCTACATCGGCACAAGCTATTGAAGAATATAAACAAATCCAAATAAACATCATTGGATTAAATAGAATTTTAAGGAATTTTTGCATGCTTAATTATTACCCTCTCTTAAAATATTGGAAAATGACATAATATGCCGTGTATTCTTTTACAATTTTTGATGAAATACATCCATGTATTTCACCGCTTCGCGGCGCACTAAAGTGCGTCAAAATTTGATCCAGTCAAATTTTTGATGAAACAAAAGATACCATTTTTTAACCAAATTGGAAAGGTAAATATTCAGTTACCCCGTCATCACAACTGCACAGCGTGCCGTGCTAATATTTGAACTCTATTAGAAAAAGAGCGCGGTACGCCGTACCACTACGATATGGATAATACACAGTTTCATGATGGGTTAACCGAACATTTACTTGAAAGGATTGGTTTGTTTGATTTTGCTCTCCAAATTGACTCAAATAATAGGTTTGAAGTGTCAACACCATATTGGACGCAAATAAGGTAAAAGTTCGAGTAGAACCTCAAAGAAAATAATTAGTAATTCTCAACGAACATCATCTTTTAATGCAGAATTCCCTGCACTCTTGGCGCAGGGATGAATGTAATTAAGTAATAATCCTGCGCTAAGGTATTACAGCAATACTATAGCGCAGATTAAAATTTCCATCAAAAATCTTCTATCGATCTGCAAACTACCAAACAACTATTTCTGAATTCCCGCCATTAATGGGACAAAAATGACTGGCTCTAAGTTTTGCGTGACAAACCCTTCTTGACGGCGTGTTATCAAAGACAGTATTTGAGAATATCCTTGTACGCCAATCGGGATAATCATTCGCCCGCCGATTTTTATCTGCATCAGCAATGATTTTGGCGACTCCAAGGCCGCTGCTGTGACAATAATAGCATCAAAAGGCGCATGCTCTGACCAGCCGAATATGCCATCAGCATGCCTAAAAGCAACATTTTTTATATCTAAACTTTTCAAATGCTGCTGCGCAATGCTGCAAAGCGATTCGATACGTTCGATCGTGTAAACTCTTTTGGCTAATTGAGCTAAAATTGCCGTTTGATATCCGGATCCCGTACCAATCTCTAAAACTTTATACATAGATCCAGATTGTTTTAATGCTTCAGTCATTTTTGCAACAATATAAGGCTGAGAAATTGTTTGACCATCTCGAAAAGGCAAAGCAATATTTTCATACGCTTCAAATTGATAGGCTTCAGGGACAAAAATATGGCGCGGAATTTTCCGCATTGCATTCAAAACAGCTTTATCTCGAATGCCTTCTATTTTTAAAATCTCAATTAATTGATCAATGTTTTGCGGCATAAGTTACGCGCTCAGTTTTAACAATTCCCAATATTTCAAATAGAGCTGATTTGCTTTTTTACCAAGATCCCCTTCGACTTCACTGTTTTTTAAATTTTTTGCAGTTGGATTAAGCACACGGTTTTTTTGAAAAGATTTTGGCATCAGTTTGAGTGCCTCAGCATTTGGTGAAGAAAAACCAACATCC
>CBDVDN010000136.1:0-3956 GCA_965372775.1 uncultured Gammaproteobacteria bacterium | reverse complement strand
AGTCAATTCACGGGCGCTTAGCCCAACCTACTAACAATTGGAACAAAAGATGAAACTCAACATCATCGCTATTGGAAAAAAAATGCCAGACTGGATTCAGACCGGCTTTCACGAATATGTCAAACGCATGCCGCATGAATATCGAATAAATCTGATTGAAGTTCCAGCGGAAAAACGCTCAAAACACAGCAACATTCAACAACTGCTTATTAGGGAAGGCGAACAAATGTTAAAAGCCATTCCGCCCAATCAGCGCATCATTGCATTAACTGTTACTGGAAAAGCTTGGAACACAGAACAACTTGCAAAACAGATGCAAAACTGGCGCGAAGATGGGCGTGATATCAGTTTGCTAATCGGCGGACCGGAAGGGCTTGCACCCACCTGTCTTGAAAAAGCAGAAGCCGAATGGTCGCTTTCTCCTTTAACGTTTCCACACATGCTCGTTCGTATAATCGTTTCCGAACAACTTTATCGCGCATGGAGCATTCTCGCCAATCATCCCTATCATCGCGCATAAGTTTTTACTTGCTTAATTGCGCAATAACAAGTTTTGTAACGTCTATTTGATTTGGATAATACGCAACACCGGATTGGGTCAAAATCAAATCAAATTTTTCCCGTTTTGCGACAACAGCTATAGCTTTCTTAACGCGCGATAATATTTTTACCAAAGATTTATTTTGTGCGGCAAGAAGCTCCCTCTGTAAATTAACCTGCATATTACGCAATTTTTGTTGATCAAAAAGCGCAACCTTTGCTAATTCTTTACGCTTCGATATCTTTATTGCCGACGTATTTCTTAATGTTTTAACATCTTTTAGCAATGTTTTTCTGGTCGCAATGATTTGCTTGCCTTGAGGCATAAATCGCTTTCCAAGCGCCGCCTGTTCGGTCTTAATAAGCTTAAACTTCTGCAATACCCGTGGAAAATTAACAACCCCTATTTTCGGCGCTGCAGCCATTGCAGCACTCATTACTAAACATAAAATACCTGATAAAAAAAAACAAATAAAACATTTTTTATAAAAGTTTACCTTAAAAAAATAAAAACATTACGCGAACAATGAAACTTTTTTAGAGGATGTCAGGTTTCACAGATTGGATTAAAACGCCTAAAATCAAAATAATAAGCTCTATGAAAAATTGAGTTAGCTGATTCTTTTCTGTTATACTCTCTCATTGTGAAAACAAATTCTAAAAATCCGCAGGAACAAACCTTTAAATGTCCACAAAATTTGTGATAAAAAACAGCGCTAAAGAATCGCGATTATTTAAAAAGCGAATTATCGTTACATACATTATTGTTGGCTTTCTTTCTTTATTGTTAATTTTTCGCTTAATTGACATTCAAGTCATTAATTATCAGCTTTATACTACTCTCTCAAAGGAAAATGAGATTACTCCTGTGCCTATTCCGCCTCGTAGAGGATTAATCTTTGATAGAAACGGTATTTTAATTGCAAAAAACATCCCAGTATTTAGTTTAATGGTCACACCAAATAAAACAGATAATTTGCAAAAAACCATTACAAACCTTCTTGAAATTATTCCGCTTAATCAAAATGAATTATCACAATTCTATAAACAATTAAAGCAACACCGACGCTTTGATCAAATCCCGATTAAACTGAAATTAACCGCCAAAGAAGTCGCCCGTTTTGCCGTTAACCGTCAAAAGTTTCCGGGCATATCCGTTCAAGCAGAATTAATACGCAATTACCCACTAGGCGCTGCATTATCGATGGCTGTCGGACATGTCGGACGCATTAGCGAACGGGATCTCTATCAAATTGATCCAACAAACTATGCTCAATCCAACTTTATCGGTAAGACCGGCATTGAAAAACACTATGAATCACTGCTGCACGGCCACGTCGGATATAAAAAAGCAGAAATAAACGCTGCTGGCGAGACAATTCGAACGATCAGTAAATTCAATCCCACTCCTGGTAATAATATTTATCTAACTATTGATAATAATCTTCAAATGATTGCAGAACGGGCACTCGGTAAAGATCAAGGTGCCGTCATCGCAATCCAACCCAATACCGGTCAAATTCTAGCGCTAGTTAGCCAGCCCGCCTATAATCCGAATGTATTTGTAACCGGCATTAATCACCAAGATTATCAAACTTTATTAAGCAATAAAGCGCATCCTCTTTTTAACCGCGCTATTCGCGGTTTATATGCGCCCGGCTCTGTTATAAAACCTTTTATTGCAGCAGAAGGACTCAACTCCAAAACCATTACGCCTTCCTTTCAGATATCTGACCCAGGATGGTTTAAATTACCCAATGCCCCGCATATCTTTCATGACTGGAAATACTGGATATCCGGCAATGGTCACGGACAGGTTAATTTAGAAAAGGCTATTATAGAATCCTGTGACACTTACTTTTTTGACTTAGCGAATAAACTAGGCGTTCAACGTATCGATATGATCTTAAATGAATTCAATTTCGGACAATTAACCAACATTGATATAAACGGCGAACTAGCCGGAAATGTTCCGACACCAAAATGGAAATTCATTAATCACGGCACACCATGGTATGGCGGTGATACAGTTTTACTCGGTATTGGTCAAAGCTATATTCAGGTCACGCCGCTGCAGCTTGCGATGGCAACGGCAACCTTAGCTAATCACGGCACAGCGCTTCAGCCCTATTTATTATATGCTATACAATCACCGAACGGCACTTTAACCAAACAAGAATCTATTCCAAAAACGCAAATTCTTCTCGACAACCCAACTTATTGGGATGATATTATCGACGCAATGAGCAAAGTCATCACACAAGGGACTGGTTTTCGTTTCGGACATGCTTCTTATACCGTTGCCGCAAAAACCGGCACGGCACAAGTTGTTGATACGCGGTCTAACAAAACGCAAGATATTCCGAAAAATTTACGTGATAATTCTGTTTTTATTGCATTTGCTCCAATAAAAAATCCTAAAATTGCAATTGCCGTTATTGTAGAAAATGACAAATCCGCGCCGGTTGTTGCACGCAAAGTACTCGATTATTATTTACTAAAGGATTCAAAAAAATCATCGCCTCATATTCAAAAATCCTCCTTGAATTTTAATTTAAAAACTCATATGGAAAAACCAACGCCCCATGAACAGACTATTTCGAAAACTACATCGCAATCTAGAAAAAACAGAACATAGAACCATCTGGCAATTTCTACATTTAGACATACCATTACTATGCGGTGTGCTTGCACTCATTATTTTTGGTTTTTTTATTTTATACAGTGCCAGCAATCAGCAATTCAGCATCATCATTCAAGCGCTATTACACATTGGATTAGCCACATTAATTATGTTTATTCTAGCGCAATTACCCCCAGCATTTTATCAACGAATTTCTCCGTGGGTATTCAGCATCGGCATTCTATTATTAGTTGTTGTATTAATTATCGGTCACATAGGGAAAGGCGCGCAACGATGGTTGAATTTGGGCTTCTTCCGATTTCAGCCTTCTGAATTAATGAAATTAGCTATTCCTATGATGCTAGCTTGGTATTATGCTAATCGACATCTTCCTCCTAAAACAAAAGATCTGCTTATCTCCGCATTAATTATTTTTATTCCCGCCATATTAGCTATAAAAGAACCCGACCTTGGAACTGCCGTTATATTTATTACTGCTGGAGCCTGTGTGCTGTTATTCGCGGGCATAAACTGGCGACTAATCGTCGCATTCATTTTATTACTCTTAATTTTTACACCGATATTATGGCATTTTTTACATGCTTATCAGCAGCAGCGCATATTAACCTATTTCAATCCAGCACGAGATCCGTTAGGCAAGGGTTATCATATTATTCAATCCAAAATCGCAATAGGATCGGGCGGCATTTTCGGTAAAGGCTGGCTGCAAGGCACACAATCCCATCTGTCTTTTCTGCCGGAACACGCAACAGATTTTATTTTTGCAGTCGCG
>CBDVDN010000135.1:0-4024 GCA_965372775.1 uncultured Gammaproteobacteria bacterium | reverse complement strand
CAATATAGGGACGTAAAATAAAATTAATAAATTTGTACGCATTTTTAATGTGTTTTGCATGAATTGGAATAACCATATTATCAATCCAAAGAATTGCACCTTCTTTCGGATAAATATAATAAAACGATTTATTTTCTTTGATAACAGTCATGGCATCGCCGCTTTCCATAACACCAATATTAGCATCTTCGTTAACGTACATTTGCTGAGAGCCATTACTTTGAAAAGATTGAACATTTAGCAACAATTGTTTTAACTTCAAATAAGCTTGTTTAATATGCTGCGGATTGCGATCGTTAATCGGGTAATTCAATACTTTCATTGTCATGGCAAACGTATCGCGCATCGAATCAAGCAACGCTATTTTTCGATAAAACTGCGGCTGCCATAACATTTTCCAAGACAGCACGCTTCCTTTCGGATAATATTTGCTGTTTACTAAAATACCTGTGCTACCCCATAAGTAAGGTACACTGTATTGATTATACGGATCGAAAGAACGGTTTAATAATTTTGGATTGAGATAATGAAAATTTGATAATTTAGATTTATCAATTTTATATAGCATTTTTTCTTTTATCATACGCTGAACGACATAACTCGTCGGCACAACAACATCATAACTCGCATTAGAATCTGCTTTTAATTTTGTATACAAAATTTCATTGCTGTCAAACGTACTGTAATTAACGTGAATGCCAGTCTCTTTTTGGAAAAGCGTTATGACTTTCGGCGGAATATAACCTGCCCAATTATAAACATTTACAACGTTGTCATTAGCAAAAACAGTCGTTATAGAAAAACAAAAAAATGTAAGAATAATTATTTTTTTCATGATCGTTTTTTAACAAGAATTTGTGATATTAAAACCAACGAAATAGTCAACGCAAGAATCAATGTACAAAGCGCATTAATTTCTGGCGTAACCCCAACATGCACTTCCGAATAGATATAAAGCGGCAGAATTTGAAAGCTAGGTCCCGTTACAAAAAAACTAATTAATACATCATCCATCGATAAAGTAAAACTTAATAACCACGCGGCTATTAATGCCGGCGCCATAAGCGGCAATATCAACCGCATAAAAATAGAATATTCATTTGCACCCAAATCATGTGCCGCTTCAAACATATTTTTATCCATATCTTTTAATCGGCCATAAATAGTAATGATTGCAAACGGCAAACAAAAAGTAATATGTGCAAATAATAATGTCCAAAAGCCCAATGGGATTTTTAACGCCGAATATAGTACCAATAAAGATATACCAAACACTAAGTCCGGTACAACTATCAATACAAAAATCAACCCAAATAAAAGTTTTTTTCCATAAAATCGATATCTAAAAAACGCCATTGAAGCTAAAGCGCCGAAAAAAACCGCAATACTTGCAGCTAAAATCGCAAGAAATAAAGAATGCCCTGCTATAACTAATAAATTATGATCTGCAAATAAAGCTTTATACCATTTAAAAGTCATACCATGCCAAACATCAGAAAATCTAGCATTATTAAATGAATAAATGATGAGAACCGCAATCGGTAAATATAAAAAAACATAAATCGTAAAAAGATATGCGGATTTGAAGAATTTATTCATATCAATTCCCGCCTTTCTTTATTGATGGTGATTTTCCAATAAACTAGAAGCATGACGCCCATTATAATCGTCAACATAACACTGACAGCTGATCCCATCGGCCAATTATGTGCTTCGATAAATTGATCTTTAATTAAATTCCCCAATAATAAAGATCGCGCACCGCCTAAAATATCCGGAATAAAAAACATCGTCATTGCCGGCAATACAACCAGCATAATTCCAGCTACAATTCCAGGCATCGTAATTGGAAAAACAACTTTACGCATCGTCTGCCATTTGCTAGCGCCTAAATCTTGCGCTGCATCAATCAGCCGCCAATCAAATTTTTCCATATTTGCATAAAGCGGTAAAATCATAAAAGGCAGCAAGGTATAAATTAAACCAATCATCACTGCTAATTTCGTATACAATATTTGTATCGGGTGATGAATCAATCCAAACCGCATCAAAACATGATTTAATAATCCATTAGCGCGAACAATAATGATAATAGAATAAACTCGAATCAAAGAACTTGTCCAAAAAGGAACAATAAATAAAAACATCAAAACCATTCGAATATTTTTTTTTATTCTCGAAAGGATATAAGCAAACGGATAGCCAAGCAGCAAACAAAAAAAAGCCGTAATCGCAGCAAAATAAAAAGATCTTAAAAAAATATGCAAATAAACCGGATGAAATAAATTTCTATAATTTTCAAAAGTCATCTGCCAATTAAAAAAAGTTTGATCGCCCTGCTTTAAAAAACTTCCGCCAATAACCAGCAAAAATGGCAGAAAAGCAAAAAACATCAGCCAAAGCGTTAAAAGTCCGGTGGAAAACCGCTTGAACAAGGAATGATTAGTCATGAGGTAAAATAACCTCCCAACCGAGCATCCATTCTAACCAAACTTTTTCACCTCTTCTAAAATCGAGATCTTCATCATCTTCATCAAAAAACTCCGTTGCAGATAATCGCTGACCACCCGCGGTTCGCAGCACTAAGTCAACGGTAGACCCTTTATAAATAACCTGCTCGACCGTAGCTTGAATCATCTTATCCATCTCTTCTTTATTAACTTCTGTTTTATCCCATGCGCGTAAATCTTCCGGTCGGACAATCACATGAACTTTTTCTCCAGTCTTAAAATTTTTCTCATTATTAAGATTAAATAATTTTCCTTCTATATCAACCTGCAGGGTTTTATTCATCACACTTAAAACTTCACACTCAAATATATTTGCTGCACCAATAAAGTTTGCGACATACAAATTGCTCGGTTTTTCATACACTTTTCGTGGCGTACCGATTTGTTCAATACAACCATGATTCATAACAACAACCCGATCCGACATCGACAAAGCTTCTTCCTGATTATGCGTAACCATCACAAAGGTAATGCCTAATTGCCGCTGCAAGGCTTTAAGCTCCATCTGCATATTTTTCCTCAAACTATGATCTAATGCGCTTAATGGTTCATCTAACAATAAAACGAATGGACGATTAACCGCAGCTCGTGCAATTGCAACGCGCTGCTGCTGCCCGCCGCTCAATTGATAAGGCTTACGCATCTGTAAATCCAATAGCTTTACCATTGATAAAGCATGTTGAACGCGCTCATCAATTTCATTTTTTGATAATTTCTTACAGCGCAGACCAAATGCAACATTTTCATAAACAGTCATATGAGGAAATAAAGCGTAGCTTTGAAAAACCATATTGACATGACGTTCTTTAGGAGAAACACCGCGAACCGCTTTACCGCCAATACGAATTGTGCCGCGAGTGGGTTCTTCAAATCCAGATAATAAACGCAAAAGCGTCGTTTTCCCACAGCCAGACGGACCCAGCAGCGTCAAAAACTCGCCTTCTTTAATTTCAAGATTAATATTATTTAGGACATGATAACCATGAAAACTCTTATTCACGTCCTTTATTTCAATAATGGTTTTGTTCATGAGGCAAATTATAGGGAAAGATGACCAATAGGTAAACAAATTTTGGAAGATAGAAGATAGAAATGCGCATAGATTCTACAAAGATTGTTTAACAAAGAAATCTGGCTCTATGAAGAATTGAGTGGGTAAATTGCCAGCAATTCGCAATGAGTGCCAATTTTTGATCAATTTTATTTAGATTCTGGTTTTTTTAAAAATCACATCAGTTTTGCTTGGGGGGAATATAAATTTTACTCTATTTTTTAAAAAAAATAAATGTTGTTTGTGCGGAAATACTACGAATAATAAAATCTATATCATAGATATCCTATCGTTCAGTAAAATATTAACTTTCAATATACTTTAAAATAATAATTTTTTTCAGAAAATATTTTTATCCGCCTGGACGCGCATAGCTAATATTATATTCATCGTGATTTAACATGAAATCTAGTGCTCCGTCAAATCAAAAAATTAGGGTTGTATTATAGCACTAGCTTTAGTT
>CBDVDN010000134.1:0-4051 GCA_965372775.1 uncultured Gammaproteobacteria bacterium | reverse complement strand
ATGCAAGCGAAAACACGCCATCTAAATTGCTTTTCTTGCGTTTTGCGTACTGCAACCCCCATTCTAAAAAACCTTCCGTAATACCAAACAAGGCTGTTGCATTTCCACAGATATAATTCATTTTTCTTTTTAGCTGTGAAACCCATGGTTTTACGAGACATTTCATAATCCCTTTCGTTCTATCCAAAAAAATATCCGGCCACATGTCACGCAAATCTATAATGATTGGAATTTTATGTTTCTTGGCAAGCTTAACTGCCTCATAACTCAACTCGATGCTTGGCAACGCACACAATATAATATC
The DNA here is from genome assembly GCA_965372775.1 of uncultured Gammaproteobacteria bacterium. GTDB lineage: Bacteria > Pseudomonadota > Gammaproteobacteria > UBA12402 > UBA12402 > CBDVDN01. The sequence continues at coordinate 3,747 of CBDVDN010000134.1, read as the reverse complement.
CGGAAGCAACAAAGATTGTGCATCTTTGATAAACTTTTTGGCTATGACAATATGATTAATCAGTCTCCGAAAGGATACGGTCTTTTTATATGCAACAGCGCTTAGCAGCCGTAACTGATAATTCTTTACCAGTTGAATATTCTTATCTCGTCTAAATCGAGAAACCTGCCGAAAGTGATCATAATCAGAAGCAAACCACGTAATATTATGACCTCGTTTAATAAGCTCCTTTGCTATTAACCCAATCCGGCCCAATCTCACATCAGCCCCATCAATCGGCAAAGGTTCACTTATTTTTATTAACCAAATATTCATACACGACCACTACAACAAAGAAAGGTACATATTCTACACAATATTCTTTATCTTTAGAAGAAATTTTAATATAATGCTCCCTTTTCAATTGCTTTGAGACTTCCTTTTATGAATATTAAAGAAAATTTAATACACAAGTTAAAAAACAAACAAGCACTTATAGGAATTATCGGGTTAGGTTATGTCGGGCTGCCTCTTGCATTACGTTACTGTGAAGTCGGATATTCAGTACTCGGCTTCGATGTTGATCCAAATAAAGCAGATGCTGTCAACAAAGGACAAAGCTACATCAAACATATTGATAACACACCTCTTCAAAAAGCCGTTTCCAGTGGACAACTTACTGCAACAACAGACATGAAACGCGCTTCAGAAGCCGATGCTTTAATATTATGCGTCCCGACCCCTTTAACAAAAAACCAGCAGCCAGACTTAAGCTTTATCATAAACTCACTAGAAGCAGTTATGCCCTATTTAAGAGAGGGTCAAGTTATTTCTTTGGAAAGCACAACTTATCCCGGAACAACTGACGAGATCCTTAAGCCGCGCATTGAACAGAACAGCACATTAAAAATAGGCGATAACTTTTTTTTAGCTTATTCCCCCGAACGTGAAGATCCAGGCAATAAAAAATTTACTTTAGCCACAACGCCAAAAGTATGTTCGGGATACACACCATCGTGCTTAGAAGTAACAATTGCGCTTTATGAATCAGTCGCAAAAGAAGTGGTGCCCGTTTCTTCTCCTAGAACAGCTGAAATGTCTAAATTGCTGGAAAACATCCATCGTGCAATAAATATTGGCTTAATAAATGAATTGAAAATTATAGCAGATAAAATGGGAATCGATATTTATGAAGTTATTCATGCCGCTGCAACAAAACCATTCGGCTTTGTCCCTTATTATCCCGGACCTGGTCTTGGCGGTCATTGTATTCCAATCGATCCTTTTTATCTAACATGGAAATCGAAAGAATACGGCATTCACACTCGATTCATTGAATTAGCGGGTGAAATCAATACCCATATGCCAGAGTGGGTCGTGAATAAAACCGCACTCGCATTAAATGAGCGCGGCAAAGCAGTTAAAAATTCTAAGATATTGATTCTAGGCATTACTTACAAAAAAAACATAGATGATATGCGCGAATCACCTGCTGTTAACATTATGGAATTACTCATGGAAAGAGGTGCCAATATCGCTTATTCCGATCCTTATTTTCCAACATTTCCTAAAATGCGAGAGCATGATTTAGATTTACAAGGCGTTCAATTAACGCCAAAAACATTAAGCGCTTATGATTGTGTCGTGATCACAACCGCTCATGATACTTTCGATTATCAGATGATTAGTCAACATGCCCCGCTTATTATCGATACTCGAGGAGTCTATAAATCACTTAATGGTAATATTATAAGAGCATAACGAAAGGAACAACTTAAATGAAAACGCCCTTACAAATTTTAGATCGCAAAATACGTATTGCTCTTGTTGGATGCGGTAGAATTTCTAGCAATCATTTTGATGCGATTGAAAAACATAAAGACAACCTAGACCTTGTCGGCATTTGTGATGTTAATCATAACGCCCTAAATGAAGCTGTAAAAAAAACCAGCGCAAAGGGATATTCTTCCATCGCCGAACTGTTAAAAGATACTAATGCCGATATTGTCACACTTTGTACCCCTAGTGGTTTACATGCCGAACAAGGCATTCAAATAGCGAATAGTGATCGGCATGTTATTACAGAAAAACCCATGGCGACACGTTGGCACGACGGTCAGCAAATGGTAAAAGCCTGTGATAAAGCCGGCGTTAGATTGTTTGTCGTCAAACAAAATCGGTTTAACTCTACTATTCGTTTACTGCGGGAAGCTATTGAACAAAATCGGTTTGGTCGGATTTTCATGACAAATATCAATGTCTTTTGGACAAGACCACAATCTTATTACGATCAAGCGAAGTGGCGCGGCACGTGGGAATTCGATGGCGGGGCTTTAATGAATCAAGCGAGTCATTATATAGATCTGCTCGACTGGTTAATTGGTCCGGTTGCAAATGTTCACGCAATGACTGCCACATTAGCACGTAATATTGAAGTAGAAGATACTGCCATTTTAAATTTAAAATGGCGTTCCGGCACGCTGGGTTCGGTAAATGTTACAATGTTAACTTATCCTAAGAATCTCGAAGGCTCTCTCACGATAATTGGAGAAAAAGGCACTGTTAAAATCGGCGGTGTTGCTGTAAACGAAATCCAGCACTGGGAATTCGAAGACGATTCATCTGCGAAAAACTTAGAAACACTTAAAAATTCTTATCAAACCAATTCAGTTTACGGCTTTGGTCATACGCCCTATTATGATAATGTCGTAAAAGTATTTCACGGTGAAGCAGAACCCTCAACTGACGGTCGAGATGGACTGCGGTCATTGGAACTCTTAATCGCCGCTTATTTATCCGCACGGGATAAAAAAGAAATTTCATTGCCGCTAGAGTATTGATTCGGCATGAAAAAAACTTCTTATAAAATCTATTTTTTTTGTTTTTCTGCCATTTTTTTCATCACTTTGCTTACAATAGCTATTTTCAATTTCGAAGTTGATCCTTATTATGTGTGGCATAAGAAACATTCTTGGAAAAACAATAATGTATTGACCATGTACATGCGATTTTCCAAATCACTTCAAGTCATCGAAAGAAACCCGAACATCCTGCTGTTGGGATCCAGTCGTGTTTATCATGTATTCGACCCCAAAACCATAGAAATTCCCCACAATCAAATAATTTACAACATGGGCATATCCAGCTTGCATGCTTATGAAGCTTATGAGTTTTTGAAATACGTTTTACGTCACACTAAAGTTAAAACGGTAATTTACGGTGTTGATTTTTTTGGATTTGGCGTACAACAAACAGAACAGGGGTTTGATCCTGACATAGAAAAACTCAGCGTCGTCTTCAAAAACTTTGGCAAAGCACTCATAAGCTGGCAAGCGTTAAACAATTCTATAACCTTAACACGAAGAAAACCTTCTATTATTACCACGAACAAGTGGCAATGGTCTGGATATGAAATAACGCCCAAACGAACAAAGCAACAAATTGATAACGGCATAAAAAGGATGACTATCAACGACTACGGAAAATTTACCTCTTTTGGAAAATCATTTCATTATTACAAAGAAATAATCGAATTATGCATGAAAAATAATACTAAGTTAATTGTGTTTATTCCCGCCATCAATTCTAGACAATTAGGCGCCATAAAAAAAGCGGGAAAATGGAAGAAATTTTTAAAATGGAAAGAAGAACTTCAAAAAATTTCTAAAGAAACTAATATAGTTTTATGGGACTTTGCGAATTACAATTCCATTACAACTTATCCATTTAAAACAGCAAAAGAAATAAAAAATAATCCTTATTTTTTAG
>CBDVDN010000133.1:0-4065 GCA_965372775.1 uncultured Gammaproteobacteria bacterium | reverse complement strand
TGGAGAGGGATTGGCAAAAACAGTGTTTGGAATTTTTGGGGCAGTCGTCCGAACAAGATAAAAAACAGCGCTATAACCTTGCATACCCCGCATCACATTGCCCTGTATGCAAAATGCCGCTTTCTTTCTGGCAAAATATTCCCGTCCTGAGTTATTTGATATTACGAGGAAAATGCCTGAAATGTAAAACTAAAATCCCTTTACGTTATTTTTTTGTGGAATTGTTCACCTGTGCACTTTCTATTATCGCAGCAGTGGAATTTGGTTTTTCAGTTGAATTGTTTGCCGTATTGGCATTCACTTATTTTTTGATTGCGATTGCTTTTATCGATCTTGATCATCAATTGCTGCCAGATGCTTTAAGTCTTCCGCTGCTTTGGCTGGGTTTATTAGCAAATTGTTTTCATATGTTCGTTAGCAATATTGATGCTGTTTTAGGTGCTGCAATCGGCTATGCGTTTTTTTGGACACTGAATGCCGTTTTTAAATTTATAACAAAAAAAGACGGCATGGGACAAGGTGATTTTAAACTGCTGGCAGCAGCCGGCGCTTGGTTAGGATGGCAGCTATTGCCATTTGTTGTTCTAGTCAGCAGTATTTTTGGACTGATTATTGGCGGCGGACTGCTTTTATATAAAAAGAAAAAGCGTACAACGCCTATCCCATTCGGACCGTTCATTGCTATTGCCATGTGGATCGCCATTATTTGGGGATTTGACCTTACACAACATTATTTGAATTTTTTCGGTATTCATTGGATTGTTAATTAATGAGCGTAAAATTAGTCGTCGGTTTGACCGGTGGAATCGGCAGTGGAAAATCTACTGTTGCTAAAATATTTGAAAATCTGGGTATAATCGTTATCGATGCGGATCAAATTGCACATGAGATCGTCCTGCCAAATACCCTAGAACTAAAGAACATAGTAGATAAGTTTGGCACTGAAATACTCCGTTCGGATGGGTCATTGAACCGTATGCTGTTACGAAAGAAGGTTTTTTCAGATCCCGAAGCAAAAAAGTGGCTGGAAAATTTACTGCATCCGATAATCATTAAAACCATGATCGAGCGTGCTCAAAAAGCAGATTCGCCCTATTGCGTATTGGTCATTCCTTTATTATTTGAAACGCTGCCTATTCCAATTATCGATCGCGTTTTGGTAGTCAACGCGCCAGAAGCTCTACAAAAAGAACGAGTTAAACAGCGCGATCGACAGTCCGAAGAAGAAATTCAAGCTATTATAGATTATCAAGTCAGTCAAACAGAACGATTGGAAAAAGCAGATGATGTGATTGATAATTTTAAAACATGCGCTACTCTGGAAATCGAAGTATTAAAACTCCATCAGCGCTATCTGAAATTGTCGAAAAAAAAAGCTTCTGTTCACCGTTAAAACTTTGGCAAAAATCAAATAATTTTTTGAAAATTTTGATGTGCTCGGAGGAAAAAATTCAAAAAATCTGGTGATTAAACTTACTTTGTGCTAAGAAGTCGTGATAGTATATTTTTTTGTGATCGATATTGTGCTTGGTGTTTGTGTCTATGGATGAAACTCTAACTATTTACTATGAACAGCCTCTGAGGGAATTAGTTCGTGTATGTGTACGTTTAGAGCATCTATTCAATCAAATTGATGTCTATCTAGCAACCCCCAATATGGCTTCACATACTCAAACACTCATTGCCTTAATCACCAATGTTCTTAATTTGTTAGATCGACCCGATTTAAAATCTAAAATCAGCAAGGAATTCAATAATCATATTGCGAAATTTTCAAGATTAGAGTCATTACCGCAAATCAGCCAAGAAAAGCTTCAAGATACTTTGAAACAGCTTAAACATTTAGCAGTCCATTTTCTAAATATGCCCGGCAAGATCGGACAGTCCTTGAGAGATAATGAGTTTTTAGCCGCTGTGCGGCAGAATTTATTAAGCCCCTGCGGTGGAAATTGTATTGACTCCCCTGCCTATTTCTATTGGATTCATCGCGCCCCAGAAGTCCGCGAGCAGCAAATTCATCTTTGGTTAAAAACATTTGATGAAGTACGGCATGCTGTCCGCTTGCTGCTGGATATTATTCGGCATAGCGCCGAGCCTCAGCAATATATAGCCGAAAAAGGTTTCTACCACAAAGTGTTAGATCATCAAATCCCGTACCAGCTTCTTCGAGTCGCTTTATCGACAGACGACGAAGTCTACCCCAAAATCAGCGCAGGTAGACATCGCATGAGCATACGATTCCTCGTACCCAGCATGACCGGTCACGCCATCCAAACGCCCAAAGACATCTCTTTCCAACTCACCAAGTGTGTGGTGTAGCTGCAATTAATATTAATACCGTAAAGTATTAATTTGTGAAGATGTCGCTGGATGATGGGGGTACGAAGTTTGAAGTGATAGCCATCGTTAAATCTATTAAACTGGAAGATCCAACGTTATTTCTATAATTTAAAACATTTTTTAATTCAAACATATTTTACTCACATATTAAAAAGATAAAATTTCTACAACTTTAACAAAAGTTATTCTTAAACACCATCTTCATTCTTAGATTCTTTTACGGAAATTCTAACACAGCCACGCAAAAACATACTCGCATTACAAAACGGCAGATTAGGAAACTTCTTAGCTTCTTTAATTAAAGCATCATCCAACCGTGGAATTTCAGTGCTAAATCGTAATTCTTTAAATTTATCAACATCACTATGATAATATTCATAGCTAATATTATTAAAAAAATCATAAATTGGTGTATTTTCAACACCTAATTTATTACTTAAAATATAGTCTGTCGTTAATTTTTGTATGTGCCTAATTTCCCGCAATTGATTCATTTTATTGGACGCCTTACGCGACTTCGGCGAAAAATTGATTAAAGTCGGTGATTCTAATGAATAATAGATTGGTTCGTTTGGATTCTCTTGATTAATAATTCCCAAATGCACCATCGTAGGCATCGCTCTTAAGCGATAAACTTCAGAGAATATTTTTTGGAATTGACTGACTGGTGCAGCTATATCATCTGTTGCAACTTTAAAACCTGCATGACAGCCGCGTCCAATTAAATATAAATGTCTCACTGTATCTACCAAATAAGGATTAGGTCTTAGATTTTTTTCAGCCAAAGCACGCGAAAAAACAACATCATACGAGGCTTGAGTCCTTAAAAAAGCAGTTTCCATCCACGCAACTTCTAAAAAATAAGTTTTTAGCGCTTTCCACACGTGATCTTGACTATTAAACCGATCAATCCATTTTTTCGTAAAAAACAAAACATCGCACGACCAATCTTGATCAAAATGCTTCGAATTGGCTAAATCTCTTAATAACGACCATTGATCCAACAAATTGTTTGGCGTACGTGAATGCAGATTAAACGCCTGTTTAATGCGTCGATAGCCCTCTTCACTCGATGTCTTAGATAAAAACATGAGCGATCTTGCGCCAGCCATAATTTGCCACATTTTACCTTGATTTGATGGAATATGGGTAGGCTGAAGTAAATCCCATAATGAAAAAATTCGTCCCGGATTCATAAGAATAAATGGAATAGTTTGCCCTCCCATCATCCAATACAATTCCAAACAGCGATTTAACGGCAGTCCAATTGGCATATCAGACGTATAAGATAAATTTTCCTTAATATCCTCATCAATTTGTGAATCATTTGCTGAAACTAAATTACCGTCTTTATTTGGCAACTGCAAAACACCATCCTGTATAATCTTACTACCAAACGGATAGCTGATTTTGTAGAGGATAAACTCGTCGCTAGGATCTATTTTGTCAATTTGTTCGACGAAACCAGAGTTAACTTTAAGTACATCTTTTCTGACGTCTTTCCAAGTAAGTTTTTTTAAAACAGCTTTTTTCATATTTAATATCCCATTGTTTGTTAGTCGTTAGTCGTTCGATACTGTCACCATGTAGGAAAATAATCTTAAATGCTTCGTATTTATTATGAAATTTACATTTTGCATATATTAGACAACGTTAAATTAAAGAGCAATGGGGGAAAGGATGAGTTTTTTGTAGGTAATTTACTTGTTTTTAGCTTTTACTATT
>CBDVDN010000132.1:0-4122 GCA_965372775.1 uncultured Gammaproteobacteria bacterium | reverse complement strand
TCTTTTGCGGTCAGTTTCGGAAGAAAAATCCTTTGACCTTTTTTCCTCGTCTTTGGATTGCGGACGTATATTGGGTTTACCCTGTTCTCCTTTCAATCTATTATTTTCGTCTTGAAGGTTCTGATTATCTTTACGAAGATCGTTAATCATTTTCGCTTGAGCTTCGATAATATTTAATGACTGAATAATAACAGATTTTGCGACAGGATCTGAAATGCCATCAATATTTATTTCAATTTCGGAAATAGCTTTTTTTATATCCATAAGAGACCAACCAATACAAATAACTTTCAGTTATTGTATCATGGGTTTTAAAAGCTAAATTTTCCTTTCATAATGGCGATATAAGAAGAATAAATTTTTCAGTGGCCCATTGGCATGTGTCATCAAAACTTCAATGCGTATATCGCTTTATATTGCTTCTAAACGTGCAAATAAAGTGGAGATAAAAAATACCAAAAATTTTAAAAAAATCACAAAAAACCATGTCAAGTAAAATTTTTAAAAAAATCAATTATTTTTTAAATAATGATGATTTCAACACGAATATAGGGGGTTTACCCTAAAATATGGAGAGGATACTTTTTTTTTGTATTTTTTAAACACGCTTTGTGGAATGAACGTAAGTTATTTGAAGTAGTCGATCAAGCGTCTTGGTTAATGATTTTGCCGAGAGCGTTTTTATCGTTAAAATAACTTTAATGTGATGGTTGCTTTTTTTGTTGGGAATCGTTTTAAGCTGAAGGAGGCTTATTTTTGCTGCGGCAAGTACTTTTGTAATATTGTGAATTAATGACGGGTGATTGTCAGCCATGATTTCAATGTCGACTGGATAGGCTTTTTGCGTTTGATGATGCCAGTTTGTTTCGATGAAACGGTTTGGTTGTGTATTTTGTATGTTCAGCATGTTTTTACAACGTTTGTGATGAATAGTAACGCCTTGTCCCTGTGTGATATAGCCAATGATTGGATCGCCTGGGACTGGTTTGCAGCATTTTGCTATGCGTGAAAGTATGTGAGATAAACCAGAAATTGTGATTTCGCTTTTTTGTGTATCAATAGGGCGATCAATAGAAACTACTTGCGCAGTTACTATTTCAGGCGATGGTTCTGGAGCAGGCGCGTCGGGTTTTGGTTTTTCTTCTTCGATGTGTTGTTTTTCAGTGTCGTTATGTTTAAACCATTGCAAAACTTTTGAGCGTGCTGATGAGGTTTTTAAGTAGCCTTGCTGTGTGGCGAGCCAGTCACGGCTTGGCTGACTTTTTTTTGTTGTTAGAATTTCTACTTGATCTCCAGTTTTTAGAATATAAGTTAGCTGGACTATTTTGCCGGAAATTTTAGCGCCGCGGCATCGATGCCCGACTTCTGTGTGAACATGATAGGCGAAATCTAATGGCGTTGCACCAGTAGGTAGGTCAATAATATCACCGGCAGGCGTGAAAACATAAACTCGATCTTGAAAGATATTTTTTTCTAATTTTTTGAGCGCGGGTTCATCGTGAATGAGTTCTTTTTGCCACTCTAAAAGATTGCGCAGCCAAGTGATTTTTTCACCATAAGAGGTTTGTTTGGCTTTTGCTTCTTTGTACATCCAGTGCGCCGCAACGCCTTGTTCAGCAAATTCCTGCATGTCATGTGTTCGAATTTGAATTTCAAAATTTTTATTGTTTGTATCTACGACAGCAGTATGAATAGATTGATAACCGTTTAGTTTGGGCGTTGCAATGTAGTCGTCAAATTCATCATGAATGGGTTGCCACAGTTCATGTACAAGACTTAAAACAGTGTAACAATCTGGAATGCTGCTTACGATAATTCGAACAGCGCTTGCATCATAAATTTCTTTAAAATCAACGTGCTTACGAAGCATTTTTTGTTTAATACTGTAAATGTTTTTTGATCGACCGTAAATATCAGCATCGATATTCATTTTTTTTAAAGATTGTTTTAGCGTATCAATAATGGCAGCAACTCTATTGTCACGATCTATGCGGCGTTCAGCTAGATTTTTTGCAATGTCTTTATAGGATTGTTGATCTAAGTAATAAAACGCTAAGTCTTCTAATTCCCATTTGATTTGATGAAAATTAAGGCGGCTCGCTAAAGGCGCAAAAATTTCCATTGTCGCTTGAGCAATTTGAATCTGCATTTCTTTATCTAATTTATCTAATGAACGCATGATAGATAAACGTTCCGCTAATTTAATAACAACAACGCGGAAATCTCGAACCATGGCAAGCAGCATTTTGCGAATATTATTTATTTGTTGTTGATTGTGTGTGCGAATAAACTGCTGTAAGTTATTGATTTGTAGTGTTTCTTTCAGTCCTTCCACAAGGCGGGCAACGGTATTGCCGAGTTGCGCCTTAATATCTTCACAGGATAAATCGGTATGTTCAGTTGTACTGTAAATAAGTCCAGCTGCAATTGTTGCTGGATCGGATTGTAATTTGCTGAGGATTTCCGCTATTTCTAATCCTTGTGAAAAACAAGAGGTTTCGTGATACGTTAATTGATCTTCACCGGTAAGCTGTGCGAGACGGCTGGCATTTTCGATTAGCGGTGAAGTATTGTTGATGCTTTTCAGCCATTTGTCGACATTGATCGAACCGTTATTGTTTTTTGGAAGCGGATTTCGTACTTGTACCATAGTTTTTTACCGGGTAAACAATGCAATCGATTCGACATGGCTTGTATGCGGAAACATATCCATGATGCCCGCTTTTTCCAATGTGTAGCCGTGCTGATGGGTGAGTATGTCTGCATCACGCGCTAAGGTAGAGGGATTGCAAGAGACATAAACGATTTTTTCTGGATTTAAAAGCCGTATATGCTGCATGATTTCCAATGCGCCAGAGCGGGGTGGATCGAGCAGTATTTTTGTAAATTTTTGTGTCGTCCATGTGGCGGCAGCAATATCTTGCGTTAAATCGGCAACATGAAAGTTTATATTCGTTAAGCCGTTGTGCTTTGCGTTGTTTTTGGCGCGCTGAATCATGTTTTGACTAACTTCTATGCCTGTAACGGATTGACAATGTTTTGCTAATGGGGTTGAGAAGTTTCCTAAGCCGCAAAATAAATCCAGTATGTTATCGTTAGCGTTAGGTTCAAGCAGATCAATTGCGAGGTTTATCATTTGTGTGTTGATGCTGCTGTTGATTTGCGTAAAGTCAGTGGGGTGAAAAGATAATTCTATATTTTGTGTTGGAATTTGATAAGTTAGTCTGTCTGGTGTATCGATTGGCCAGATTTTATGAATGCTTTCGATTTTATGTGGCTGTAAATAGCATTCGATTTGATTGGTTTGTGCGAAGCGGCATAATTTGTCTTGATCGCTTTCAGATAAGGGTTTGAGATGCCTGAAAATTAATGCGGCTTGTTTGTCTCCAACCGCAACTTCAATTTGTGGAATGACATCGAAGTTTTCCAGAGAAGCAATCAATTCACGCAAGGCTAAAATTTTTTCACCGATTGTTTCGTGTAATATTTTACAGTTTGTCATGTCTGTAATATATCGACCGTTTTGTTCACGAAATCCGACTAAAACTTTATCTTTTTTTGATACAAAGCGTACGCCAAGACGCGCTTTATTCCGATATCCGAAATTTGAACCAATAATTGGCGGCAGGATTTCTTTTGGCTGTACATGCCCAAAATGCTGAAGCTGATCGAGCAGTACTTGCTGTTTATGCTGAATTTGTGAATTATGATCCATATGCTGCAGGCTGCATCCGCCGCATAAGTTATAGTGTGGGCAAAGCGGTGTGACGCGGTTTGGGGAGGGTTTTAGTATTTTTATGGCAATGCCTTCATCAAACGTAGATCGTGTGTTGGTATATTTAAATAGAACTTTTTCATCAGGGAGCGCATTTCGGATGAATATAATTTTTTCATTGATATGCGCAATGCCTCTGCCATCGTGACTGAGTGTTTCGATATCAGCAGTAATTGGTTCTTGAGATAATTTTTTTTTATAGCGTTTAGACATGTTGCGAAGTGTAACATTTTTGGTAGCATTTTGGTAGGTTAATACCAAGGGAAAATTCAAATGAATCACAAAAAAATCATTTTTTTTCCGTCTAAATTACGCTGGTTATGGTTAAGTTTATTAGTTGTTGTGTT
>CBDVDN010000131.1:0-4125 GCA_965372775.1 uncultured Gammaproteobacteria bacterium | reverse complement strand
GTTTTTATTTATAAAAAATTCACAAAACTTCAGATTAAGCGCATCCCCACAATTTGTTGGGCTACGTTTAAATCGCGTGGAATAGTTAATCATATTCCCAAGATTTAATCGTAGCGTAGGGTGAAAAAGAACAAGCTAAAAACCACAAATTATGACCGCGCGAGGTATGGCATCTATTCAACTTGAAAACGTCTTTCAGCTAGATTATATAACGGCTGCCAAAGCAATCTATTAAACAGCAATACAAATAAACACATCATACCAATACCCAATGCAACGCGGGGAAAATCACCTGAATGCGTTACTTCTGTAATATAAGAACCTAAACCAGCAGCCGTTAAAGTAGTATGCCCCCAGTTAACATATTCAGCAACAATACTTGCATTCCACGCACCACCCGCAGCAGTAATAGCGCCTGTAACATAATAAGGAAAAATACCGGGAAAAATAAACCGCTTCCACCATAACCATTTCTTTACGCCAAAATTTTGAGCAACCTGAACCAACTCTTTCGGCAATGCGGTCGTTCCAGCAATAACATTAAATAAAATATACCACTGCGTACCTAATATCATCAGCGGCGTTGTCCAGATTTGTGTATTCAAATGGTACGTAACAATAATCATCACAACGACGGGAAAAAACAAATAAGCCGGAAATGCTGCAAAAAACTGAGCAATCGGCTGAACTACCTGCGCTACCCTAGGGCGCAATCCAATCCATACGCCTATCGGCACCCAAACTAATGTACAAATAACAATAAGAATAACAACTTTAATGCTTGTATAAACGCCTAATAAAATTAGATGAGGGATTTCATGAACAGAAACTGCTTTAAAAATAAAACGCAAAAGGAAAAATAAAACAATTAAACCAATAATAGAAATAATACTATACCAAAGATAAATCCAAAAATTTGTTGTACTCGTTTTTTGCGCACTTTCCCTTTTCACGGTTTTTGATTCTTTTAAGCTTCTAAAATTTACAATTGCATCAAGAAAAATACTAAAAAAATGACCTAAATAGTACAATAACCGCGTTCGCCGCAATAATGTAATCAGCAAAGCGCCTGTTTTATGTTCTCCATAACCTTCCGCACCTTTGAATTTCTCACTCCACGCGATTAAAGGACGAAACAATATTTGATCGTACAGTACAATAACAAGCAACATAACTAGAATTGCATAAAGTACAGCATTTTTATCTGCTTGTGCGATAGCAACTCGAATATAAGAACCAATACCCGGCAGCATAATAGACTGATTATTGACGGAAATGGCTTCGGACGTTACAACAAAAAACCATCCCGCCGACATGGACATCATCATATTCCAAATCAAACTTGGCATAGCAAAAGGAACTTCTACCCGCCAAAAGCGCTGCCACGCGGAAAGCTGGAAAATCGCACTCGCTTCACGCAGATCATATGGAACGGTTCGCAAACTTTGATAAAATCCCAAACACATATTCCACGCTTGTGAAGTAAAAATCGCAAAAATAGCCGCGCACTCAGGACCCAACAAACTACGTGGAAATAACGCCATAAACCACACGATCGTGATTGACAAAAAGCCCAGCACCGGAACCGATTGTAAAACATCGATCAGCGGAATAATAATTCGTTCGGCATGTTTGTTTTTTGCAGCCAATGATCCAATCGCAAAAGTAAATATTAAAGAAGCGATCATTGCAATCGCCATACGAAAAACAGTCCGCAGCGCATAGGCTGGCAAATGATAAACAGTAAGAGATATCGGCAATGCATCACCAATCTGATAAGGCGTTGCCATTTGTTTTGCTTCCCATGCCAATATAACAAACACAGAAAACACCAACAGCAAAACAATCACGTCCCAAACATTGGGTCGCCACGATGTAAATTGGTTATTGCGCCAAATGCGCAGCTTCATCGGCATGATTGTTGTCCAGTAAACACTTGAAATTAAGTTACAAAAAACGAATCATAACACAGAATTGTAGAATTTTCTCAACATGTTGGATGAAATCGTTTCCTGTCACCGACATCACGAAAACCATATCCTTCAGATAAATGGACACATTTTTTTAGCTTTTTTTGCTTAATAGATTTCGCTATAAATGCTCTGCATTCATGCTTTGTAAAGTTCATGTCATTTATGAAACAGAACAATACTGCTTTTGTTTTGTGAGATTTTGATTTATTCAATATCTCTCTCCAAAATAAAATTACAAACATGATTAGTTTTTAAGCGAGCGGATCCCTCGCTCAAACCTCAGCTAAATCGCCTTTGGTTTCTAGCCAAGATTTTCGGTCGGCAGCGCGTTTCTTTGCGAGCAGCATGTCAAGAATGGGCTGCGTATTGTCATCCGGCATAATGGTTAATTGGACGAGACGACGTGTATTAGGAGCCATGGTGGTTTCACGAAGCTGTAAAGGATTCATCTCGCCTAATCCTTTAAATCGCTGGACGTTAACTTTCCCTTTTTTATTCTCAGCAACGATTCGATCTAAAATGCCTTGTTTTTCCGCATCATCTAATGCATAAAAAACTTCTTTTCCAACATCTATCCGATATAACGGCGGCATCGCAACATAAACATGCCCATTTTCAACTAACGATCGAAAGTGCTTGGTGAATAATGCACATAACAGTGTCGCAATATGTAATCCATCGGAATCTGCATCAGCAAGAATACAAACTTTTCCATAACGAAGACCCGTTAAATCTTTTGATCCCGGATCAATTCCTAACGCTACAGCAACATCATGCACTTCTTGCGATGCAAGAACTTGTGCAGAATCTACTTCCCATGTATTAAGAATTTTACCTTTAAGCGGCATAATAGCTTGAAATTCACGATCTCTCGCTTGCTTTGCAGAACCGCCCGCCGAATCACCTTCCACTAAAAACAATTCGCTTTCCATCGAATCTTGAGAAGAACAATCAGCCAATTTCCCGGGCAACGCAGGTCCCGCTGTTATTCTTTTACGCGCGACTTTTTTCTTAGCATGCATACGCTTTTGCGCATTACTTATTATAAATTCAGCTAACGCTTCTCCAATTTGCACGTGCTGATTCAGCCATAAACTAAACGCATCTTTGACGATGCCTGATACAAACCCCGAACATTCACGTGAAGATAAACGTTCTTTCGTTTGACCTGAAAATTGAAAATTCTGTAATTTAACCGATAAAATATAGCTGCAGCGATCCCAAATATCTTCCGTCGATAATTTAACGCCTCGCGGCAATAAATCTCGAAATTCACAAAACTCTCGTATGGCTTCTAATAATCCCGAACGAAATCCATTGACATGTGTACCACCCTGAATAGTTGGAATTAAATTAACATAACTTTCAGTAATCGTTTCTCCATCTTCCGGCAGCCAAAGCACTGCCCAGCTAACAGACTGTGTTTCGCCCGCATAATCTCCCGTAAACGGTTCATAGGGAACACGTTCAAAATCAGCAAGCGTTGTTAATAAATAATCGCTTAATCCTTCTTCATAAATCCATTCTTCTGTTTCGCCGTTTTGCTTATTATCAAAAAACACCCTTAATCCCGGACATAAAACAGCTTTAGCCCGCAACACATGCCTCAAATGAGGAATAGAAAATTTACTTGAATCAAAATATTTCTCTTCTGGCCAAAAACGTAATCTTGTGCCCGTATTTCGCTGACCGACTTCTGCAATAACGCCTAAATCAGCTGCTTTCTCGCCTTGTAAAAATGACATTTCATACACTTTTCCACCGCGCTTGATATCTACTTCCAAACGGCTAGATAACGCAGTGACAACAGAAACACCCACCCCGTGCAGACCACCGGAAACTTTATACGTGTCTTTGTCAAATTTACCACCGGCATGGAGTACTGTCATTACAACAGTGGCAGCCGAGATCTTCTCAGTAGGGTGCTCTGCAACAGGGATACCACGGCCATTATCTTCAATAATAGCTGAACCTGCTTTTGTCAGTCTGACCTTGATCGTGTCACAGAATCCGGCCATTGCTTCATCGATAGAGTTGTCTACGACTTCATACACAAGGTGGTGAAGTCCTCTTGTAGACGTATCACCAATGTACATACCAGGTCTTTTTCTTACCGCTTCTAGTCCTTTGAGGACTTTAATATTACTAGCAC
>CBDVDN010000130.1:0-4155 GCA_965372775.1 uncultured Gammaproteobacteria bacterium | reverse complement strand
GTAAACTGTTTTTTAACCTTAGAAGCTTGAAAAAACGATTAGGCTGGTTTACTCAGGAAGAGGTTGAAGACGTTGCGCGAACTTTAAACGTTGAACCTAAAACTGTCTTAGAAATGGAAGCGCGCCTGAATGATCATGATATGGCTTTTGATGGGTATGATGATGATAATTCTGCGACTGCTGCTCCGGCTCGCGTATTAAACGATTCTTCAAATGATCCAGCTAGACTATTGGAAGGTAGTGATTGGCAGGAAACGAATAAAAATCATTTGTATGCGGCGTTAGAAAAGTTAGATCAACGTAGTCAGGCTATTCTTGCTAAACGATGGCTTTCCGAAAAAAAAACGACTTTACAAGATCTTGCTGATGAATATCAAATTTCTGCTGAACGTGTTCGACAGCTGGAAACTCAAGCACTTAAAAAATTAAAAGAAGCTATACCGAATGATGCGGTGTAGTCTCCCTCTATGTTTAATCAACAACGTTATCAGCAAGCTAAAAAAATCACACTTCTAGGCATAGTTATTAATGCCTTTTTGGGCATTATTAAAATATTTTTTGGATTTATAGGACATTCCGAAGCCTTAATTGCTGATGGTCTTCATTCTTTTTCAGATTTAATTTCGGACTTTTTCGTGTTATTGGCTTCGAAAGTCGGTAGTTTAGGTCCGGATACAGCTCATCCCTATGGTCATAAACGCATTGAGACAGCTTTTAGTGTCGTTTTATCTATTTTATTGATGGTGGTTGGCGTAGGAATTATTTATGACGGAATACATCATGTTATTGCCGCCCATAAAGTCTTACCAAGCACATTTACGCTTATTGTTGCGATTATTTCAGTTGTAGCAAATGAGTTGTTATTTCAGGCAACACTTCGTGTCGGCAAACGAATCCATTCCGATTTATTATGTGTTAACGCATGGCATCATCGAGGTGATGCATTTTCTTCGCTAGTTGTGTTGGTTGGTATTGGCGGTTCGATGCTGGGTTTTTATTATCTGGATGCAGTTGCCGCTGTTATTGTAGCAGTTATGATTATTAAAATGGGAATCAAAATGCTATGGGATAATATTAAGGAATTAATTGATACTGGCGTAGATAAATTGATATTGAGAAAAATTTTTACGGAAATAGCGGAGATTGTGGGAGTTAATTCCGTCCATCAATTGCGTACTCGCTCAATCGGCGGTGATATATTTGTAGATGTTCATGTGGATGTTAATTCGCATATGAGTGTGTCTGAAGGACATTATATTAGTGAGCAAGTCGTAAAGCAGCTAAAAGAAAACAATGATCGTATGGCGGATGTAACGATTCATATTGATTGCGAAGAAGAAAGTTTATTAGCTTTGTCCTTAGCTTTGCCGGATCGGTTGGTCTTGAAAGAAGCATTAGATAAATGCTGGCATCATTTGCCAGCCTATGATCGAATACAGAAGGTGAATTTACATTATTTGAACGGAAAAATTGAAGTTGAATTATTTTTCCCGCTTGAAGTTTTAAGCCAAGATTTGACAATTCAAGATTTAATTCAGCAGTATAGAGATGCTGTTAAAACCCTTTCTTACGTTCGTTCGGTTGATGTTTTTTGTGGATAAATGGACTCTATGAAAAATTGATAAAAAAGCCTAGGCATGAAAATAAAATAAAAACCAAAAAAGATGGGAGAGCGAAAACAAGTGTTAATAATTGTACGCCCTTAAATCCGCCGATACATAATAAACCTGCCATACAAATGGCGGGCAACCAATATGAACGCATGATGGGCTGCCGTGATTTTTTTAATGGTTGGACTGGAATAAATCCCAACCAAAGGTAATCTTGATTATTTTTGTAAAATAGAAAATAACTTAGAAATCCAGATCCTAACAATAAACTTGAGTAGTTTAACCAAGCTGAATGATGCATAACTAACTGTGAAAGCCAGTTATTTTTTATTACATGGGCGAGGATTGTAAAGGCTAAAGGTAGTGCAAGAACAACGAGTATAAAAGTTCTTATTTTGCGGCCATACGAAATTTTAGTGAGGAGCGAACAAAATGACGGCGCGGCTAGTATCCACCAAATCCAATTCCATAGGCGGAATGTTGTTTTTGGGTGTGTTTTAAGCAGCGGGGCTAAAAAGGCAGGCATTTCAAAAACATAATGTAAGCCTTTCAAGCGTGATGATATTAAACCGTTAATTGTTAAAATTATAATGATGAAAATAATGATCATAAATAGAAATTGTGTGTTTTGAAAGACATGCCTTTTTTCAAGTTTAGTTAATAAATTTTGCGTGAAGTTGTTTTGATAAAGCACAAGTAGTACGCCGCTAATGATTAACCCATTTAATAAAGTAATCTTAATTGTGTTTGGCATAAAAACATAACAGAGCTGCAGAGCTATAAAGCTAATGTTTGCAGCAATAAAAAGCGTAGTTGCTTTTTTGATATAGACGTCGATGACTCTTTTTGCCATTTGTCCAGAAAAAGCAGTTGGCCATAATGGAATTAGAGCGCTGAACGGAGAAGAGAGACTTCTTTTATGACTGAAATAAGCGAAATTAATAGCGACAATTGCGAAAAGAGTCCAAGGAAATAATCCTAAGTTGGGATGTAAAAATGGCGGTTGAAGAACCGCATTTAAAAAAAGAGTTTTTACTGCAACATTGTGCTGCATGAAGAATAGTGCGCTTAATCCGATTTCCAAAACGATTATTGTTAATAACCATCTCCCGAAGGATTGTTGAGGTTTTGCGTTATTTTCGCCGATTTGACGATTGCCTATTGGCAGGAAGAGTGCTATCACACAAAGAAGAAAAAAGAGGTAGCTGATTTTAGTAAAATGCAGTAATTGTTTCGGAAATAATATGCTGATAGTGATTGGAACAGCAAAAGCGGAAATCGCGTAAATAATTATAAAGAGCTGAACTTTCTGTTTTCGAAACATGGTTAGCCTATAGTTATAAAAACTTTATGAAAATTTGTAGATCCTATGTAGGGGCGACCCTTGCGATCGCCTAAACTCTTGCGGCTGTCCATCACTTGGGCGACCGCAAGGGTCCGCCCCTACACAACTATTTCCTATTTTCTATATCCATATCTGTACTACGGGATGCCATATGAATGAGATTAAAAGTGCGTTTGTCAATGATGCCTTGTTCGAATTTAATTCGTGCATCTGTTTCCATCGTCTGACCGTATTCTTTTAATATCTGTCTTGTGTTGGCTGTTGCTGAATCTAAGTCGGAACTTAATAAGAAATCACGTACTTTTTCATCGAATACCAAGTATTCACGTAAAGCGACGCGTTTGCCATCTACGGTGGGTACCAGTTTTTGCCATATGACAAGACGAATAGTTTCTAGAATATCGATTGTGCGGCCGTGGCGTTCTTCATGCGGAAAAGAGGTAACTAAACGTCGAATGGTTTCTGCTACGCCGTTGCTGTGCAGTGTTGTGTATACTGGATGACCAGTCATCGCAGCTTCTAAAGCAGCGCTAATAGTTTCTCTATCGCGTGATTCGCCGACAAGAATTAACCCGGGTTTTCGGCGAAGTGCGTTACGAATGCCCGCAGCAAAATTAGGCAAGTGTCTGGGGATTTCAGCTTGACTGACAATGGAGCTCGGTTTTTTGACATTATCGAAAACGAATTCTATCGGAGATTCGTAGGTAACAACTTTTCTATTAGCATTTGGCTGAGAGACAATATGTTTTATGATGGAGGCTAGTAAGGTGCTTTTACCGGATCCGGTAGCGCCTGTTACATAGATAATGCCTTGACTTGGCGCTATAGCATCAAGAATTTTTTTTGGCAATTCCATTGTTTCAAGATCTGGCGGATCACTGGGAATTGTTCTAGCTGTAATTTGAATGCCATTATGCCCTTCGACCATACAACTAGTTGCATTAATTCGAAATCGATATCGTTCGGAGCGGCTTGGGCGTATTTCGTAATGCGTATCGATATCTGTACCGCTTAAAAGTTGTGCCGTACCATTTGCTCCAGATATGGAGTTTATAATTTCTCCGACTTCATTGTTGGATAATTGGCGTTTTGTAACTTTTTCTAATCGACCATAGATTTCCGCAAAGATTGGTTCTTTTGTTTGAATCGTGATATCAGATGCATTCAGTTTACTGCAAAAAATTAACAGATCGTTAATTT